>NZ_JBYTDY010000010.1:0-234716 GCF_058791835.1 Paenibacillus sp. EB106-04-04-XG159
CATCAGAAAAACTCCCATCATTGTAGCAGTAGAAGTTTTTGTTTTATCTACTGTCTACTATGATGGGAGCATATCATCATTCCTGTGGCTCTTTTACATAATTGAAGGTGTTTCATAGAGGTTTATTTCTCCTTAAATACTTACTCTTATAGATCATATCCATCCTAAACTCGCCAAAATGAATAATTTAACGCCTAGATTGTGACATACGTTCAACCATGTTATTCCACTTTATATTTACGTCAACTGAATTTGAATCAATTTTTCTATTTCACCAGAGGGGCTTGAATCAAGGTTGCGAACTTAAATTGGTGTACATGGCCATCATTTAATGTCGTCTGCCCCGTAACAAAATGTACATGTTTACCATTGCCGACAGGAATCGCCGGCCCTGTTCGAATCCTTCTTAGATTATGGAAATGGTTCAAGAAGTCCGTATGGGTGAGATCAATTTCATGAACATGACTGTTCCCGGAGCGAATGGCTTGCCCCGTAACGCCTGCAAAGCGATGGTTATGTCGATCCGCCCCTTGTTCAGCGAGCATGGTACTGCCTTCAAATTCATGAACATGTCTCTGTGCCTGTTTCGTAGAAGTAGTCTTATTTATCCCAGCTTTTCTCTTCTTCACGTGCCGAATACCTCCTTAGGTGTTGTGACTTCACAACATCCTATTAAAGAGCACATGAATGAGTGCTAGGCCACAACCCACAGTCCTAACAACATAGAGGACCCTGCTCGGCTGCTTTCCTAGTGCACAGCCGTTTTCATAAAACGATTAAATCCAAGACTAGCAATTCCTAGCGCCAATACTGCAATCAGGAGAAGCACCCCAATATTAGGCAATATATTCCAGATATTCGCTCCGTGCACCATTACGTTCTGCAATCCTTTTTGCGCCCAATATTGCGGCATAAGCATACCAATGTTCTGCAGGAATGAAGGCATCAAATCCGACGGAAACCACAAGCCTCCAAGCACGGCGCCACCCATGGTAATGATTTGAGTGAAAGCCATACCCTGGTTTTCACTTTTTACGAATAGAGAAATCATAAGCCCAAGTCCTGTACCACAAATCGCGATGCCAAGAACCAACGAACCGATCGCAACTAAGTCACCAAGATTCAAGTTGTATGCAAAATGCCCAAACGTAAGCAAGATCCCGCATTGCACGACGACAACGAGTAAATAAGGA
Source organism: Paenibacillus sp. EB106-04-04-XG159 (assembly GCF_058791835.1). Lineage (NCBI taxonomy): Bacteria > Bacillati > Bacillota > Bacilli > Caryophanales > Paenibacillaceae > Paenibacillus > Paenibacillus sp. EB106-04-04-XG159. Next base: position 1,194 of record NZ_JBYTDY010000010.1, read on the forward strand.
ATCCACATGCCGACCAAATAACTGATCGATTTCATCGGTGTGCTGGTCAGGCGAGCTGTCATACCCGATTCTTTATCTTTAATGAACCGGCGCACCATAGAAGTAATAACGAAGAATGCGAACATCACCGTATATCCAGGGACAATCTGACTGATCGGATCTATCGAGCCCCCGGTAACTTCTTGCTTCTCTGAGACTTTGATCGGCGGTGTGAGCACCTGCTTCATCTCCGCCTCACTTTTCCCAGCGGCCGTCAGTACGCCTTCCAGCTTCTTTTCTTGATACTGATTCGAAATATTCTGCAATACCGCCTGCATGGGTGCAATCTCGGAGCCGCTCAATCCATCGTGATACAGTACGACTTCAGCCTGCTCCGTTCCGGATTGCATACTTTCACCGAAGCCTTTCGGAAAAACTAGCAGTGCTGATAATTTACCATTTTTAATTTGATCAATTTGTTCATCAGCCGTTAGATCCGGGTTATTTTTGAGATGGAATCCGTCGATGCCTTGGATCGTCTGGAGAAATTGCTTGGACGCCGCACTTTGGTCTTGGTCTACATATTGGATCGTAATGCCAGAGGAACCCATGTTGCTAAATACCGAAGCAAAGATGACAATGAAGATGATCGGCATACCAAGCAGCCAGAAGAAAGAACCCTTTTCCTTCAATAACAGTTTAATTTCTTTTCGCGCAATTGTAAGTATCATTATTATTCCCCTCTCCCTTAGGCATCCCGTAGCGATGTGCCTGTCAAATGTAGAAATACCATTTCCAACGAAGGTCGCACAACCTCTAACTGAATCGGCTTATACCCCTTCATACGGCATAACTCTGCGACTTCACCAATCGTTTCAAGTACCGTATTCGTTTCAATTTTATAACCCCGCCCTTGGCGCGTTAGTGTCCCTTCAATGGAGGATAAATTCGGTTCTACGTCACCTTCAAGCTCTAAATATACCGACTTCCCGCCATACTGTGCGAGCAGGTCATTTAATGCGCCCTCGGCAACAACCTTGCCATGATCGATTATAGCGACATCGTCACATAACGCTTCGACTTCTTCCATGTAGTGGGTGGAGTAGATGATCGTGATTCCCTCTTCTTTCATGGAGCGGATTAGTTCAAAGATATGGTTGCGAGACTGCGGATCAATCCCCACTGTCGGCTCATCCAGGATCATAAATTTCGGACGGTGCAGCAGCGCTGCAGCAATATTAATCCGGCGCATCATCCCGCCTGAGAACGTCCCTACCGCATCCTTGGCGCGATCTGCTAGACCTACTTGATGTAAGACTTCATCGATACGTTCCTTCAAAGCTTTCCCTGTGACACCGTACAATTCGCCGAAAAAGACCAGATTATCGTAAGCACTAAGCTTATCGTAGAGCGTAATATTTTGCGGAACATAGCCTATGATCTTCTTCACTTCTTCCGCCTGTTTCGCTACATCATATCCTAGCACTTGGACAGAACCTTTATCTGCTTGCGTGATGCAGGATAAAATTTTCATCGTCGTCGATTTCCCAGCGCCGTTCGGCCCAAGAAGCCCGAAACAGCTCCCCTTTCGCACCTGAAAATGTATATTTCGAACTGCCTGCTTGCCTGCGTAGGCTTTTTCCAAACCCTTAACTTCAATCGCTGTAGTCATAATAATAACCTCCCTAAATATTTATAGAGTTAATTGTTTTTTCATCAAATTCGATGCAATCCACATCATCAGAGCACCTAAGAGGCAGGAGGCCGCAAACGTTACAACCAACCACAACCATGTCATACTGTCCCCTGTCATTTGATACAAATTTGTAAAATTAAAATTGTCACCTTTTATCAGTACTGGAACCCAACTTAATACATTACCGGAAAAGCCGAAACAGACCCAGATCAGCGGCATCGCTGGCTTCCAGTTTGAATGTCTTACGATGGAACCAAAGATCCCAAACCCCAACATGAAAGGCATTGTTGTATAGATGAATAGATAAGCTATTGCCACGGATTGAAGAAATTGAGAGAGAGCATCTGCCTCAAGATGACCTTGAATCCACATGGTACAAATGCCGACCACCACGGTGACAGCAAGAGTAATCAATCCCAAAATAACGATCCACATCCCGCAAGCGATATATTTCGCCCGAAGCAGCGTTCCCCTCGAATAAGGAAGAGTCAGCCACCAGCCATACGTCCCGTCTTTCCATTCCTTCGATACGGTCATCATGGCTCGCATAAAGCCTGCATAGGGAAAGATGAAGATTAAAAATAACAACGTTGTCGGTTGAAAGACGATAGTTGCATGCAAGAATCCATAAGCAATTGCAATAAGTACTGCAATAGCCACCCCATAAAAACCGATCCACTTGCGGCTTCTGCAATTTCGCTTGCGGAATTTAAACTCATGCTTAATTAAATATGTCAATGCACTACCATTCATTAGTCTCTCTCCCTTACCGATATAGATTGCGGTAGATGTTCTCCATCGATCCCCGCTCTGCCCGCAGCATTTCAACATCACCGTGAAGCAATGCCTGACCTGCATCCATGAATAACGCATAATCAAACAGACTCTCGGCTTCTTGGATTTCATGCGTGCTCACAAGCACCGTCTGCTGCCGTTCGCTCAAGTTATCGATCAACGCCCCGATAATTCGTTCGCGCGAGATTAAATCGATGCCCGCAAAAGGCTCATCAAGAATCAGCATCGGTACATCTCGACACATACACAGGGTCAGCATCAGACGCGCCTCTTGCCCCCGGGACATTCCCTCCACCTTCATGGTTGGATCTAATTTCATGAAATCCAGCAAGGACTCGGCACGTTTCTTATCAAAGCCCGGCAGCAAAGCGTCCCCCCATTCCAATGCTTGCTGAACGGTATGGTATTTGTACCACTGTGCTCGGTCAGGGAGGTAAGAGATCAGTGCATTTGTCTCCCAACCCGGCTTCTTGCCGAATACTTCAAACCGGCCTTGATCAGGCAGAACCATCCCCGTAATCATCCGAAAAAAAGTGGACTTGCCGGCCCCGTTCGCACCCAATACCCCAATCACACGGTTCGCAGGCAGTTGAATCGAGAAATCCTGCAATGCGTACTTGTTGTCGTATCGCTTCGTAAGATGCTCTGCCGTAATCGCAAACTCCGTCTTCATCGTTTATTCGTCCCCTTCATGCAATAATCGTTGTATATCTGTTCTTGTGAACCCAATGCTGTGCATTTTCTCTAAAAATTCATTCAGTGCTTCCTGTGCCAACGTATGGCGGATATTCTCAACAACTTCACCATTCGTCGTAATGAACGTCCCTTGCCCGCGCCGCGTCTCGGTTAAGCCATCTCTCTCTAATTCTTGGTACGCGCGCATCACGGTATTGGGATTGATCTTTAAGTTCTGAGCTAACTCACGTACTGACGGTATTTTATCTCCCAATGCAATCCCTCCTCTTGCGACTGAACCTCGTATCTGCTGCAGTACTTGCTCATACAACGGTTTGCTTAAATCTAGATCAAACTGCATGCCGCCTGCTTCAATGCCACCCAAAGGTCTCCCTCCGATCATTGCTGTATTTTATATCCATAAATATTGGCACTTATTCCCTGTTCTGTATGTAGTGTATTATATCACTTAATACACTTAGTGCAATGGGTATTTTCAATTTTTTGTATAAAAAAAAAATAGAAATCCATGGATTAGTATCCATGGATTTCTTGGGTTCGTATGCGATTATCGATATAGATGCATTCGATTATTTCAATACTTTTTCAGCAAGCAAGCTCTGCACTTCATACACGTTGGAGTCTTTTTTGAATGTCTTCGAAACCGTAGGCTCGACCGCGCTTGAAATCCAAATTTTCAACTCCGCATCCAGATCGAACGTTCCCGCCGTCTCGATGCTGAAGCGCGATACACTCTTATATGGAATCGATAGATACTCCACCTTCTTGCCCGTAACTCCTTGTACATCCACCAGAATTAAGCGTTTATTCGTGAATACGAACATATCGCGGATGATCTTATATGCCTTATCGACCGTCTCTCCTTGGAATAGAATCGACTGCAGTTCCTGTTGAACGTCCTTTTCATTTACGGATGAAGCATTTCCCATTAAACCGTCTAAAAATCCCATATGCACATCTCCTTTACAATTTGAGGTGGTAATTTCTACGAATCTACATACGCACCTCTTTTAGTTTAGTCGCAAATATATCGTGTGAGAATAGCAAAAGCGGCTGCAAGACCCTGTGAGGGGGATCTTACAACCGCTTTGCTTGTAATCATCTATGTTAATGTTAAAAGGGGGTGATGTGATGAATTAAATATACCGCGCGAATATTAAAGGGATATTATCTGAACATTAAAATAACATAAAATACGTTGGGAAGACTGTAACTCGCTGTACCCTCCGCTATAATGGATGAATGCAGGATAGGTAGATCATTTATCCGCTAACCACCCTCTATCTTGGATTCATCCAAGATAGGACGCTATAAATCTGCTCATTTGGGCACAAATCTGCTTTTTAGTTGGATTTATCCACTATAGCCCTATCTACAAGCGTTATTTATCGAAAGTTAGTGGATATATCCAACATAGCCGCTTAGCTACTTACCATTTAATCGGGTTAAAGAATAGCAAGCGGGATAGACGTGTAACCACTTTGCCTGCTACAATAATTTTAGACGAAGAACGTCCAACTACCATAAGGTTGTTGGGCGTTCTTTTTTGTTTATATTCAAGACTGGAGGCGATACACTTGAACGCATTCGAATCATCGCATCATGCTTTTCTTGAGAAACATTTGGCGAGCCGAAGCGGCGAACGCAAGGGCCGATTGCTTCGCGGACATCAATATGCAGAGAAGCTTTTACTTCAGAACATTTGGTGGCCCCTGTTCGGGAACTTCGACCACCTGCATCCTGAATACGAAATATATGACTGGAATCGAAAATCCCAATTCCTCGACTTTGCCTTTATTACTCCCTTCGGACGGTTCGGCATCGAATGTGACGGCTTTCAAAGTCACGTCAAAGATATGGACCGTGAAAAATTCAGCTACGCGCTGAATCGGGATACCTTTCTCACAGGTTTAGGTTGGCGTATGATCCACTTCTCCTTCGATGATGTGCAGCAACGCCCTGATGTCTGCCGTATGCTGCTTCAGCTCGCGATTGGCCCTTATCTACTCCATAACTACACAGATAATCGAACTACGAAGATGGAGAAGGAATTGCTTCATCTTGCCTGGCGGCTCGGAAGACCCATACGTCCGAAAGATGTATGTGATGCTTGGGGGATCGATTACCGCACCGTACGTAAACTTCTACATTCGGCAACAGAAAAGGGCTGGCTAGAGCCTATTTCCAAGGGACGCACTATTCGTTACTACAGGCTAAAAGAGAATTCGTTAAGCCAATTGCTATAGAATAAGAGTATCACTTTATGCCGTACCTTAAGTGCCACGCACCTATACTGGATTTTGTACAGGATAGAACCTAACTTTAAGCTCAATCATCTGCTATATTGGATCCATACACTAACTTTGAGCAAAAAGAGAGCAATTTGTACGATTTCCCGGTTTTATAGTGTAGACCTCCAATATAGAAGACTTACGACCACAGATTCGCCTATCTATCATGGATACGTCCAATATAGAATATAGCTTCAACTTGGCATTGGGCATTATCTCACCTTCCCAAACTGAGAGCAGATTATTATTCTATTGATGCTCACAAGCACACAAAAGCGCGGCCCTCGAACATTCGAGAAGCCGCGCTGTTACTGGAATATGGATGGTGCTGATGAAGGGAATTGAACCCCCGACCTACGCATTACGAGTGCGTTGCTCTACCCCTGAGCTACATCAGCATGATGCATCAATACGTCTATTATATCGACTTATTGAGAACGCAAGCAACGATGATAAGCTCATCTCTCCCTCGATTTCGACCGATCACGGGTGCAAATGCATAGAAAATATCCCTGTTATTCAATAATCGTTAGATTTGCACCCGCTGCGGTCCTGTTATTTGCCGCGCTGCCCAATCATAAGCAGCCCCGCCAACTCTTCAAGCCATTGCCGATCCTGCTCACCGAAGCGCTCCAGTATCGGACTATCGATATCCAATACGCCGACGAGCTCACCGTCTCGAATTAGCGGAACAACGATCTCCGAGCGCGAATTCGCATCGCATGCAATATGTCCAGGGAAGGCGTGCACATCCGGCACAACCTGAGTGATGCGCTCCGCAGCCGCTGTACCGCACACTCCACGTCCTAACGGAATGCGCACGCATGCCGGCAGCCCTTGGAATGGACCGAGCACCAGTTGGTTCGTGGACGCTTCATATAGATAGAAGCCAGCCCAGTTAATATCCTTCAATCCGTGCCAGAGCAAGGCTGAGGCATTTGCGAGATTCGCGATTAGACTCGGTTCATCTTCAATCAAAGCAGCCAATTGCGCTCGCAGCATAGGATAATCTATAGCCGGATCGCCGCTGTACATCGTAGGTTGGAACATAGCCAATCCTCCTTGCTCCTAAATTATTATCCATGTTGGAACGAACCCATCATACCATAGATAACAGCACGCTGGTAAGAATCTCCCACGCTGCAGATGCACACATTTTCACGCCAGCACTATATTCTTGAGATCACCCTTTTCACAAGTAGGTAAATAGGATATGGTGAATGTAACAAAGATGGAGGAGGCTTCTCTATGATAGCTTCAACGTTCTGGTTGGACAGTGCCAGCCGCGGCAAGGTATATGTCACGGTGTGGGAACCTGAGACAAATATCAGAGCCGCTGTCCAGATTTCGCACGGCATGGCCGAAACAGGTACTCGTTACAAGCGCTTTGCCGAGTCTTTGACCGCAGCCGGCTATGTTGTATATGCTAATGACCATCTCGGTCACGGACAAACGGCCCCCGATGCTTCTGAAATGGGGCATCTAAGCAAAAATGGCATGATGAATATGGTAAGCGATATGGAGAGATTGAGCCTTTACATACGAGATCGTCATCCTGGAGTTCCACTTATTCTATTTGGACATAGCATGGGCTCTTTCTTGACACAAATGTATATTGCTCAGCACGGCAAGCTGCTGGACGGTGCTATCCTTTGCGCCAGCAACGGTCCGCGCGGACCGGAACTGCTCGCAGGCGTCGCAGTATCGCGTCTGATCGCAGGCATGAAGGGATGGAAGCACCGCAGCAAATTTATTGACAACTTAACCTTTGGCAGCTTTAATCGCCGCTTTAACCCCAACAAGACCGAGTTCGACTGGTTAAGCCGAGATGAGGCCGAAGTGCAGAAGTATATCGATAATCCACATTGCGGGTATGTGTGTACGGTTGGCTTCTATCATGAATTTTTCAAGCTGCTGAACCGTATCCATCAATCAGATGTGATGAGCTCCATTCCTAAGGACTTGCCTGTTCTGATGATCGCTGGAACTGAAGACCCCGTCAGTAATTTCAATAAGGGTGTTCCGCGTTTAGCTGACATGTATCATAAACTTAACATTAAAGAAGTAACTCTTATTACCTACCCTGGAGCACGTCATGAGTTGCTCAATGAAACGAATCGCGACGAGGTCACTTCCGACTGTTTAGCTTGGATGGATCGTATTCTAAAGTAACTATATGGAAATATGTGGTGTGCAGGATTTGTTTCTATGTTGAAGCTGTGGGTATAATATTCATAGAAGCAAAATAAGAGAACAACTCTCTTAGATACCTGAACATTATCATTATCTACTTAAGTCCATCTAGATACAGGAGGGAATACTATGCCATCACTGTTCGATTCTATTACAATACGCGATGTTATTATTCCGAACCGGATCGTTATGTCTCCCATGTGCATGTACGCTTGCTCACAAGAAGACGGCATGGTAAATGACTGGCACCTTGTTCATTATACAAGCCGCGCCGTGGGTCAAGTTGGACTCATCATGCTGGAGGCGACAGCTGTTCAGCCGCATGGCCGCATCTCGGCGCAGGATCTCGGCATCTGGAGCGACGAGCATGTGGACGGCTTGCGCCGTCTTGTCGACATGGTACATGCGCAAGGAGCGCGCATCGGTATTCAACTCGCCCATGCGGGCCGCAAGGCGACCGTTCCGAATTCGGTTGCTCCATCAGCTCTTCGATTTAGCGATAGCTATGCCGTTCCACAAGAAATGACGCTCGACGACATCCGCAAGACGATTAAAGCTTTTGCTGATGGCGCTCGGAGAGCAAAGGAAGCTGGCTTCGATGTAATCGAGCTTCACGGCGCTCATGGATATCTGATCAACGAGTTCATGTCTCCATTAACCAATGAGCGCATGGACAACTACGGCGGTTCCATAGATAACAGATATCGTTTTCTAGAAGATATCATCGATGTCGTGCGCCGGGATTGGACGAAACCGCTGTTCGTCCGCATCTCTGCTAATGAATATGCCCCAGGCGGCAACTCCTGGGAGACGTTTATCGATTATGCCCGCCGCATGAAGGAGCAAGGCGTTGACTTGGTCGACTGCAGCTCTGGCGGACTCGTACCTGCTGTGCCAGACGTCTACCCGGGCTATCAAGTGCAGTATGCCTCGGACATCCGTCAAGCGGCAGGAATTATGACTGGCGCTGTTGGTCTCATTACGGAGCCTACGCATGCGGAAGATATCGTGCGGCATTATCGCGCCGACCTCGTCTTTATAGGCCGTGAGTTGCTGCGCGATCCTTATTGGCCGCGTCATGCGGCACAGGTGCTGAAGGCCGAGCTAACGCCGCCGAAGTCCTACATACGCGGCTGGTAAGTATAACGACGCAACATAACCCGAACTTCACTATCACTTCGCTGATAGAGAACGTTCGGGTTTTTTCGTGTGCAAAAGTTGTTTCATACTATCATTTTATTAACCAAACATTTACATATCTCTAACGATCCGTTAACAGATGACATGTAAGGTAAATATATGCAAACAAAGATCACTCTGAACACAAACTACACTCGAGAGAATAGGGGTATATTTCATGAAAGCAAAGAGATGGTTCAAGGCAATTCTCGCTTGTACACTAGCGCTTAGTCTGGCAGCCTGCTCTACAAGCCAATCCACTGAAGGAAGCAGTGAACCGGCTGCAGCAAAGCCAGTTGAACAAGAGGACAAAACGCCAATTACGATTCAGTACTGGCATTCCCATGCTGAGGCGCAGATGCCGGGATTGAACTACATGCTGCAGGAATTCAATAAGGAGTATCCATACATCACGGTTGAACCGGTATATCAGGGCGGTTACGCTGACCTGCACAAGAAGCTGCAGGCCGCAGTCGCTGCCAACGACGTGCCCGCAGTTACGAATGTGGAAGTCGCTTCCTTAGCCAACTTTGCAGACAGCGGTGTCTTTGCAGACATGACACCCTATATCGAACGAGATAAGGTTGATGTGAACGACTTCTCCAAAGGCATGCTGCAAGCTTACGCTTATAACGGCAAGCAGTACGGATTCCCGCTCATCGTCAGCACCAGTGTATTCGTCTACAATAAGACCTTGTTAGATGAGCTTGGCGTTCAACCGCCGCAAACATGGGATGAGATCGAAGCGTACAATGAGAAGGTGACGAAGCGTGAAAATGGCAAAACGACTCGTTATGCCTTCTCTGTTCCGGGCTGGGACGCTTGGTATTACGATCCGTGGAACATCAATGGCGGCGGCAGCATTCTGACTGAGGATCGGACGAAAGCAGCAGTAGATACGCCTGAGTCACTTCGCTACCTCGAAAACTTCAACAAATGGCTGAAGGACGGCTCGATGCATATGGGCTACGGCAAAGGCGCTTCCGATACTATGCGTCAAATGTTCTTGAACGGTGAAATCGCTATGGTTCAGCACACGTCAGCTAACTTGAAGATGTACCGTGAGAATGCGCAATTTGAAGTGGGCGTATCCTTCCTTCCAGGAGACAAGACGCGCACATCTAATATCGGCGGTGCAGGCATCGTTATGATGGACGGCGTAGATGAGAAACAGAAGGAAGCAGCTTGGAAATTCGTCAAGTTCATGACATCCTCCGAGCATAACATCAAGTGGGCGGAATCAGTCGGCTACCTGCCAACACGCAAGTCGGCGTTCGAGTCAGCCGAAGGTCAAGCATACTTTGAGAGATGGCCGCAATATAAAGTCGTATTCGATAACTTTGACAATGTAACTCCGCGCCTTCAGCATCCAGCTTATCCTGAATTCAGCGCTGTTTACAAAGAAGTGGTTGGAGAGATGATTCTGAATCAGAAAGATCCTGTTTCATTAATGCCTGAAGCCGCTAAGAAGATGAATGACATACTTGCGGATTACGAGGGCTAATGATGGACACGAAGCTATCCGGTATTAAAGGCGCTAATGAGGCTGTGACACCCCCGTCCACACGGGTGTCCGCCTCTACTCGGCGCAGCACATCCTACAGAAGCAGGCTGGAGAAGCTGAAGGACTTCATGTTTGCACTGCCAGCATTAATCTTTTTGGTTGTGTTTCTATACTATCCGTTAGTGTACTCGTTCTATATAAGTCTGACCAATTGGAATATGACACGGCCTGTTAAGAAATTTGTTGGGCTTAACAATTACGAGTGGCTTCTAACCAATGAGGATTTCTACAACTCTTTGAAAGTAACGTTCATCTACACGGGTCTGGATGTTACCCTTACGCTAGGCTTCGGCCTGCTGCTCGCTTTGCTGTTCAATGTTCACTCTTCTCGCCTATTTGGATTTATGCGCGGCATCTTATTTATGCCGCATTACATATCCATGGTCATTGCAGCCATGGTATTCGTGTGGATCTATAACAGCCAATACGGCCTGCTCAATGCTGTGCTGCGCTGGTTTGGGCTTGAGGGCGTTAATTGGCTGGTCGATCCAACCACCGTGCTTCCGGCACTCGTTGCCGTCTCGGTATGGAAAGGCGCCGGCTTCGCGATGATTCTGTTCATCGCCGGCATGCGAAGCATTCCGATAGAGTATTACGAGGCTTCTGCGATAGACGGCGCAACTCGTTCTCGGCAATTCTGGAATATCACACTGCCGCTGTTATCGCCTATGACGCTGTTTCTCGTCATTACAACCTTCATCTCTTCGATGCAGGTGTTTCAATCCATCGATATCATGACCAACGGCGGGCCGCTGCAGGCTTCGAATGCGATAGTCTATTGGATCTATACGATGGCCTTCGTTGATTTCAAGACAGGTCGAGCTTCTGCGCTCGTTATGGTGCTGTTCGTCATCATCATGCTGTTAACGCTCGTTCAATGGTACGTCAGTCGAAAGAAGGTGCACTATGAAGGATAACCGCATGGCCGGCCAGCGCAGGGTTAAAACGGAGTATGCCCTTCGATTGATCGCCGCGCTGATCGTGACTGCTGTCATGTTCTTCCCCGTGTACTGGCTGCTGATCAGCTCTCTGAAGACACAGGGAGAGATGCGCCTCGCTGTACCTACGCTGTGGCCCGAATCGTTTGCCTGGGGAAATTATGCTGAAGCATTTCGGATCATGCCGTACGGGCGCTTCTTTAGCAATACCTTGATTATGACCGTCGGCATCATCTTCCTTCAGCTTAACGTCGCATTGCTGGCGGCTTATGCATTTGCGAAGGGCCGCTTTCCGGGCAGAGATGCACTGTTCTTCTTCGTTCTTGCGGCAATGATTATTCCGGACCAGGTTATATTTGTGCCGGTATATGTGCTTATGTCCAAGCTGGACTGGCTCGATACGTTCTGGGCGCTCATCATCCCGCATGGGGCTTCGGCATATGGCATATTCCTGCTGCGTCAAGCCTTCAAGTCGGTTAATAACGATGTGCTGGAGGCTGCTCGCGTGGATGGCGCGGGCAGGCTCTCGATGCTGTATCGCATTCTGCTGCCGATGACGCTGCCGACTATCGTGACCCTTGGCGTGTTGATCTTCATCTCCAGCTGGAATTCATACTTCTGGCCGCTCATTATGACCAACACGAATGATATGCGAGTGCTGACCGTCGGCATCGCGATGTTAAGGGATTCGATTGCCGGCGATGAAGCCATGTACTTCCATATCATCATGGCCGCAAGTGTCATGGCGACGCTGCCGATCATCGTCGTATTCACCATGATGCAGAAGCATATCGTCTCCGCTATGGCTAACTCCACTTTCAAATAATTTGACGAAGGGACTGACTCGCATGCAATGGCAATGGTATTGCCATGCTCGAGTACAGCCCCTTTTCTGCCTTTATTCAGCCCTTTGTGATGACAGCCTGCTTCATGCTGCTAGTGGATCAGGGCCCTCATATTCCTTCTCATCAGCGATCGATAAACTCCACAAATTGCAGCCAGCGCTTCAGGATGACAACAGCCTGTGCCCGTGTCGCTAGCTCAGTGGGGGCGAGAGTATCGGCGGTTACGCCTTCCAGTAGGCCTGTTGCCACAACCCGCTGCATCGCAGGAATTGCCCAAGAACCGATCTTCGCGTGATCCGCGAATCTAGCCAATATATCAGTAGAAACATTGGCAGTGTTACCATTTCCGATCCAATCCAGTGCTCGCACCATCATCACGACCATCTGCTCTCGAGTAATGCTATCATTCGGTCGGAAGGACCCGTCCTCATATCCCTTGACGATTCCTGCATCCGCCGCCGTTCCCACTACCTCAGCAAACCAATCCGAAGACCGCACATCCAAGAACTCCACCTTACCTTGCTTTGGCGTAATCCCTAAAGATCGAACGAGCATAGCCGCAAATTGCGCCCGCGTAATCGAGTGATCTGGAGCATAATTCATCGGCGTAATTCCATTAACTATTCGTTTGGCAGCAAGCAGCTCTATATCTGTCTGAGCCCAATGCCCCCTTATATCAAGAAATGAAGGGCTTGATTGTACAATTGCATAGATGCTATCCGCATTCCGCTTGATCGCGACATGCGTCTGTCCGTCCCTCACCGTAAATTGTGCGGGAGCAAAGCTCATTGTACCTTTAACAGGATCGAAGACAATCACTGTCGTTCGAGACGCATCCAGCGCTTGATTGATGTGCATCGTTCTTACTACGAAATGTTTACCATATTGGTGTATCGGCACCAGCCGACCGTCCATCTCGATGTTAAGGTTAAACTCGACAGCTTCACCAATCCACTGCGCCCCTTGCTGCTGTACAAGCCCCTTCAATGAAGTTGACAAAGAACTGTCCACCACGCCAATGCCTACATGCAGCTTCACTTGCGATAAGTCTGCACCTAACGGAGTACCTAACAACTCATCCAAGACGCCACTCTTGAATAACTTCAAAGGCAATTCATAAGTGAAATCATGAAATTGAATCGAAATAACCGCATCCGGTGCTTTCAAAGCCGCATCTACACAGACGGAATAAGGTACTTCCACATTCGCTACCGCTTGAACCCCTGCAACTTGAACGATAACGAGCTGTTCTTCTCTCGGCGAGTCAGCCAACAGAGCACATGCCTGCTTCAATCGTGCCGGATCCAGACGCACGTTCCTCACATCTCTTCCATCATTTCCTTTGACGATCGTAATCGTAGCGGCATCCTCTCCGAGCCTCTTTCCACTGCTGCCGCTAATCCCGGAGCCAAACGAATACCCCGTTCCCGAATCAGCAGTTTCTTTAACGACGAAATTACGTGTCGTCACATCATTTCCCCTACCAGCTGCCACGATATACGTACCTGCTTCAGCATCTGCAGGCAAAGTGATAATAACAGCGAAGTTGCCCTCAGATACAGGCGCGACGTCGAAATACAACATTGTGTTGTCGGGACGCACCACCTTAATAAGGACTTCATCCCAACCGGCCGTTCCTGCAATGGTCACAGCATCTCCCGGTCGTTTCTCACTAATCGCGTTCAGAGAAATGACCGGCGAAGCTGCCATAGTTACAGGTGCGCTGCTTAAGCATAAGACGATAACGATAAACATAAGAAGTATCCGGGCTCTCACTTGAAATCCCCGCTTTCCTATACCGCCGGACCTAACAACAGATCCGGCGGGTAAGATTGTGTTTTCATTAATGGCTCCGCCTCACGGATCGATGAATAAGCCAATCGATCTTCAACAGCTCTTGTGGCTAGCCCTTATCTTAACGTAACAGGCTCAGCCAAGCTGTTGCCGATATTCTCGAGGCTGCCGTCGAAGCGATCCACCACAAATACTTTAACGGTATAGTCAGCTCCGCTCACGTTGAAATGAGCTGTAAGCACCTCAGGGGATGTCAATTGCTGCTGCAAAGCGATAATACTGACTGGCGTTGTTCCCTTCATCAGCTCAAACACAACCGTCGGCATACCTTCTTGAGCGGAATTAGAACTTGGGGTAACTTTTACGGTTGCCGATATTCCTGCTGTACGCGTCAGTACTCCATCACTGATAATGAAGCTCATATCGCCTGGAATGACTACCACTTCCGCACTTTTTTCTGATTCCTTGCCGCTAGTGTCGAATGCGCTTATGCGGAAGGAGTACATCTGGCCATTCTTCAAGCCGTCGATCGTAAACGATGTATTACCTGTCGTATAGCTTGCTGTTTGTTCACCATTAACATAGATGTAATATCCAGCAAGGTTAGGCTCTTTGTTGGCCTCCCAGGACAAAGATACCTTCCCATTGCCTCTATGCGCGGTCAAGCCAGTCGGGACAGCAGGCCCTTCCAAATTAGTAGGCGGCATAGACAAGTCGTCTACATGCTGCGTAAAGTATGTGCCCCAAGGGAAAACAGCGAGGGTATTCGAATTAGTCTCAACCTGTGTGGACACCGTGTTGTCTCCAAGAGTCACGGTTATCGTATAAGCTCCAGCAGGAACATCGAAGTAATAATGCAGTCGTCCAGCCATTGCATTACCGAGGGCATCGGTAGCATCGGTTAATTGATACTTTCCGAGTGCTGTAGAACCTACTTCGTTATATACTGCCGTATACGATACACTGTTATCGTCATTGTGCAGCGTAATGCGAACATTTTGCTTATCCGCACCGTTCAGCAAGAAGTCTCCATATATATGATACCCTCCGTAAAAGCTAGCACGGAACTTAGAAAGCGCATCGCTCAATCGTATCGTAGCAAGGGAAACTTCCACCTCTAGAGCAGCCGGATTATCATTCACCTGCATCGCCTGCCGAATAACAGCGAACAGTGCCGCTCTTGATCCAGGCTTATATTGGCCGAATTCGCTACCCTCTACAGCATGCTTGTATAAAGAGTCTGCCAACTCCAACTTCTGTCGCAGTTCCTCTCTTGGCATCTCATAAGTTGCGAAGACGATCTGACGCGTCTTTCTTCCGTCTGCCTCAGCTTCAACGATTAATCGGTTAATGCCAAGATCGAGCTTCTTCTGAACCGCAAAGATACCAGTATCATCCGCTGATCCGAGCAATTCCCCATTGATTCTTATCATCGCTTGAGGCGAGGTGCTGCCTTTAATCGTAACGTATTCTGTATTTACCGTTACAGCATCTTCAACGAGGTCATCGATCTTCAGGAGCGGCCCTCTATAAGCATCTATTAGTACATCATCAAGTACTTGGGCTTTGGCTCCAGAAGGCCCTTCAATGCCGAGTACACGAGCAATCGTTGGCCCAACGTTCAAGTTGAGTACCTGTTTGTCATAAACAAACTGCTTCTTTACAGCTGCTCCTGACATCAACATAAATATGTGTGACGCGGAATCATCCAGTGAGTCGTGCTGTCCATTTATACCTCTCGCCTGATCGGGATTGCCTGTTTTGAAGTTATACGGAGGCTTAGGGGAAATGAGCAGATCCGCCCAGCCTGGAGGCATCCCTCTCTTGAGCAGGTCCATCTTATACAGATGGTCACCATAATATTCCTTAGACTGCACCCGCTTCACAATTTCCTCATATACGGCGTTCTCAACTGGTATGCGGAAATTGATCATCGCATTCAGACCGACAGACGTGATGACGACTTGAGTATCCGGCTGTGCTTGTTGGCCTTCCTGATATACGCTTTCCACCTTAAAGTTCTCACCTTGGAACATCTGTCCCACTTCAGCGATTGTCTGCTCCAGATCCGTCAAGCTGGACAGCGTTCCTGGAGGATAAGGCGGTTGCGGGTTCTGCACCGGCGCTCCGAATGTAGCCATACCATGATCTGTCGTTAAGAATATCGTAGTCCGTTCATATATCCCCGCATCCTTCAGCGCTTGAACGAGTCGTCCCAGATGAGCATCGTAATCTATTACCGTCTTTGCAATTCTGTCATTATATTCTTTCATCGTGGCAGCTGTTTTTCCCGATTGGTTATGTCCATCAGCGTCGATCTGGGAACCATATGCGGACATGAATCGCGGTATGCCATCCATCTTAATCGTTTTCCCACCAGACACAACCGGCTGCTCATTGATTAGATTGATCAAGACATCCACAGCCTCACCAAAGCCGAGATCCCCAAAATAGGGACGCTTCTCGTTGCCAGCCTCAGCCCCTCGTCCCTCGAAGATATATGTCGTAGCAGCAGCGATATCTATGCCATGATTGACAGCTGCCTCAGCTAATGTTTCTAATTTGTTATCGCGTGCATATTGAATCACTTTATTCTGCAACACATCATAATATCGATAGCTATTACCCGTATCTATTGGGTATCCACCAGTAACAATACCGATTTGCATCGGATTCGTAATGGAAGGCAAATTGGTACGCGCATTGGTGAAGGTGATACCTTCCTGCATGAGGGCGTTCAAGGTTGGCGTACCTGTATACGAAGCCGTGTTGGCTAATTCGTACCAATTATAAGCGAACCCATCCCAGTTAATGTAGATCGCATACCCACCGTCGACAAGACTGACCTCCATGTTCATCAAATTTCGTCCCTCCGAGTTTAGTGGATTACGGACTGCTAACAGGCTAGCAATAGTCGGTGCCCAATCCACAATTCCGACTTCTTCCTTTACTTTTCCGCCCCTATCTTCTAACGCGACCTTATTTCCGGAAATAAGCGCAAACATCGTTCTCAATTCAGGCTCGAGCGTATCAATCGTCGTTTGCCCTGTCGCAGCTGGATTGAATGTCGCACCCGTCGCAGGCACCACTAGCAAATCAGCAAATCGAGGATCTACCCGCAGAGCATGAAGTTCTGCTCGCCCCAACACTTCTTGTACAACGGCGAGCGATTTCAGCTTGCTGACAATCTGATTATATTCCACCTCTGAAACATCTTTGAGGAAGTACAATTGCATGTATTTCGCTTGGTAATTCTTCAGCCATAAGATAGACGGATCATCTGGCATAGAATCCCCGGATACGCAGCAATCACTTAATGCTCCTGCTCGAACTTGAGCTACAGGAAATCCAAGACCGGAAAGAGCGTTGACCACTGCAGGAGCTTGCTTTGCAGCACCAGCAGCATTTCCAACGTTCGAGGTAATCACGTAAGTCGTTGCCTGCGAATTCCCGATTTCCTCAATTTTGTCCATCAAAAGACCCAACTGCACGTCAACGGCTTGCAGTTTCAGCAGCATATTGTCGGCAAGTCCTGACTGATTGTTCAAATAAGTACCGCCAATGCGCAATTCATCCGAGTAAAGCGCTAAATAATCAGGCTGGTCATTAGTTGATATGTATTGTATAGCAGCCTCCACTGCAGATTGCATCGATGTGGAACCTGTAGCCATATACACGGGTTCGTCTTTCACTGCTTTCATGTTAATGGCTAACGCCGAACGACCATTATCCGTCAACACTTGGGTCAACGTTTCTGCCTGATTCGTAAAGAGCTCATACTCTGGACGATTCTGACCATCGCCAACAATCGCTTTCGCAGCGGAGTCGTAATAAACGGACGTGTTTACGGTCTCTGCGGGGTAAGCACCAGTCATTGCAGAATAACGGGCAGCCTGATTCGACGGAATCGTCGTTTTCATATCCGTGAAGCGAACTCCAGAAGACACCAATTTAGATAGATTAGGAATGCTCGTGCCTTTTTCCTTAGCCAAATCGAATAGCTCACTGTAGAACCCGTCTAAAGTGATATGAACCACTTTGCCATATGTCGCTTCTGTAACCGACTCTGCTGAAGACGGAAATAAGTCATTGGTACTTGACTTTCCCTTTCCTGGAGGTACTGCCGCAGCTGCGGCAGTACCAACTTCACCCAATGTAAAGGTAATTACCATGAGTAAAGCCATTAGGAGTGAAAACTTTTGTCTGTTCATTGATTAAAGTAGCTCCCCTTCCGTTATCATATTTAAATGAACGGTGTAACGATGAAAGTAAGCTTGCTACCACTAAACAGGCATTTATTTTCCTATAGCACTAAACCACTCGTTCGCTTCTTTAGTCAGCTGAGCACCGCCTGATTTCTCCCATTTGCTAACGAATTCATCGAAGTAATCTAGCGGCTTATCGCCAGTAATGATGGAGATAAACATTTCATCCTCCATCTTCTTCAGCTCAGCTTTATACTTGCTGTCAGAAGGAAGTGGTGCCAGTAATTCGTTAGCGATACCGCCGATTGCAAAGAAATGCTCATCTGCCCAATCGAAGCGAGGCTTGGCACGCATCACATCATACTCGGCAATTGCAAATGGATTCAAGCCAACGCCTTGTTTAGACAGAGAATTAGCGTCTACACCTTCCTTGAGCGCAGGTAGGCCTGTTTCTTTGTCATTATCCCAATGCTGACCTTTGAAGCCGAAGATCGAGGTGAGATAATCCTCGTAGGTAACATTGAAATCGTTCATATCTTGCAGCATCTTAGCCATCTTTTCCGGGTCTTTCTCCATATCCTTGCCGAACACTTCGAAGTTGCCGTTTACTACACTGCTCCATAGTGATCCCATCTTGCCTTCTGGTCCTTTTGGCGGCAATCCATATTGCAGTTTTTCAACAGCCGTTGGATTAATCTTCTTCATCTCAAGGAAGTTTTCTGACTTCGAGTCACCAGGGTACAATAAAGGCTTCCAATGATAGTACCCGCCAACGCTCGTAAACCCGATCCGACTGTTGAAGAATGGTTGGGAGAACGCAGAATATCCACCCTGATTCTCACCCGTTATAAACTCTGGATCAATCACGCCATCTTTGTACCACTTGCTCAAATAAGCTAGCGCTTGTTTAACTTCTGGCTGTACAGACGCATACACCAGTTGACCATCACGTTTCTGCCATATACTTGGAATATATCCGAATGCTCCGTAAATGGCTTCGAGTCCGGATTGGGACAGTCCATACGTATCCTTCTTGCCATTGTTGTCAGGGTCTTCATTCACGAATTTATAGAATGCCTCTTCAAACTCCTCCAACGATTCAGGCGTCTTCGTAATTCCTACTTTCTCCAACCAGTCACCGCGCCATATGATCGGCTTTCTATAATTAATGCCAGCAGGATGCGGGATTCCATATAGCTTTCCATCTATTTTGCCGTACTCAAGAGCACCGGGAGCTTGTTTTTCAATAAAATCGTTGTACAGGTATGGAGCATGCTCCTTAAGCATTTCAATTGGAATCTCAGCTAACAGATCCTGATCTACGTACTTAGCCAAATTGACAAAACCATTCGCAACTCGGAAACGATCGGGAATTTCACCAGAGGCGAATTTAAGATTTAGCAATTCCTCATATTTACTCGCTTCAATATCCCACACATCGTAATCCGCATTGAATTTCTCTTCGTAATATTTTAGTATCTCTCCATTAGGGTCTCTCGGTTGATTAGAAGGAAGAGCCACAGAGATTGTATATTTCTTATTGGCATCTGGCACGACCTGCTTGCTCTCTTCATTCGTCTTGCTGCCTTCGTTAGTGGACACCTGCGGCTCGCTATTATTCGATTTGCTTTCATTGGATCCACAGCCAGATAACACGAGAGTCATAGTCAAGCACAGCATCATTCCAATAGATAACAGCTTCTTCGTACGGTTATACATGAATAGATTCCCCCTTCAAATATGATAGCGCTCTCAAAACGGCCGTTAGCAGCACTCTTCTATCCTTTCAACGAGCCGACGATGATACCTTTTACAAAATGCTTCTGCACAAATGGATACACGAGCAGTATCGGAATAGTTGCTACCATAACGGTTGCTGCCTTGATCGTTTCAGGATTGGCAATGATATTCTCGTCATTATAAGCACCCAAGTCCATCATCTGCTTGGTTCCTTCCAAGACGATACGCCGCAGCACAACCTGCAGTACTTGCTGATGCGAATCGGTAATATAGATGAGACTGTCAAACCATGCATTCCAATGCCCGACAGCTGACCATAATGTAAGAGTGGCAATGATCGGCATGGATAGCGGAAATACAATCCGAAAAAGAACCGTAATATCATTCGCACCGTCAATCTTGGCTGATTCCTCCAACGCTTCAGGCAAGGTCATAAAGAAGTTGCGGGCGATAAGCATCTGAAAGGTATGAATCAGGCCTGGCAATATAAGCGCCCATATGGTGTTCATAAGCCCAAGGTTCTTGATCAGGAAGTAGTTTGGAATCAGGCCACCGGAGAAAAACATGGTGAACACAATAAACATAGTCCAAAATCCTCGATGTGGGAACTGCTTCTTCGCTAACGGGTAAGCAGTGAGGACCATCGCCACTACCGTAACAATTGTTCCAATAAGGGTACGGGTCAACGTACGAACAAATCCGTTAGCTACATATTCATTGGTCAACACCTTCTCGTAACTCAGAAAAGTCACCTTTTTGGGGATGATATTCAATTGCGTCAACGATACATCTCCAGACGTAAGGGAGAGCGTTAGCAAGTACAGAAAAGGATATATCGTCACGACACACAGCAGAATCAATAAAGAATAATTTACAAAGTCAAATACATATCCGGATTTCATTAAGGTTCTTCTGCCAGTCACGATGCTACCACCTCCTTATCACTTTGTCATTTCCATCAGCCGTTTGAACAGTACATCGCGAGACTACCATAAACCGTACTCGTTTATCTTCTTAGATATCGTGTTCGTAATGACAATCAGCACAAATGCGATGATGTTCTTAAACAGGCCAACAGTAGCTGCAAAGCTGTATTCTAGCTCAACAAGTCCCCTTCGATACGTATAGGTACTGAGTACATCGCCGACCTGATAAACGGCAGGAGAATATAGATTGAACACTTGGTCGAAGTCATCGTTGACGATTTGACCGACAGCAAGAATAAACATGATCGTCACTACCGGAGCCATGGATGGCAATGTGATGTAACGTATGTTTTGCATGCGGGAAGCGCCATCTACCTTAGATGCCTCATACAGCTCAGGATTAATACCCGTCAATACCGCCAAATAAATGATCGTGCCCCAACCGACACTTTTCCACACCTCAGTCAGCACGAGTACAGCGCGGAACCACTTCGGGTCCCCGAGAAAATAGATGGGATCGATCCCGAACGCCTTTAGCAGAATATTGATCGGCCCTATCGACGGCGAAAGAAATTGTACAAATAGTCCAGCGATGACTACCCATGATAAAAAATGAGGCACGTAGCTAATCGTCTGCACGAATCGCTTAAAGATCATATGTCTAACCTCATTAAGCATCAGTGCCAAAATAATGGGTGCTGGGAAGCTGAATACTAGCTTATAGAAGCTAATAATAATGGTGTTACGAAATACCTCCCAGAAACTAGGCAAACTGAACAAATCGCGAAAATGCTCTAAGCCAACCCAAGGACTACCCCATATGCCGAGTTTGAACCGATAATCTTTGAAGGCGATCAGAATCCCGTAAATCGGAACATAATGAAAAATGATGTAGTATGCGATCGCTGGCAGAAACAGAAGAACTAGGTACCTCGTTTTCCAATAAGGACTCAGATGGTTAAGCCACAATTGTGTAAAGATGCGATGAATTACCGATCGTTGGTCATGAATAAGCGGCGTACGGTTCATATCATTCCTCCTTTCTTGGTTGTCAGGCCTACTAGAATGACCTAAAAGGCTTTGTTACCAAAATAGTGCATAATCGATCTTTGAGAAATAGCAAGATTTCACGAAAATATAAGGATCTTCATCATGAGAAAAGTGGGATAATTCACGACGTTCTTCATCAAGACATTTTCTTTTTTTCTTCCACAGAAACATATAAAAATGGTATTATTTATGAAATAAGGCGCTGTTTAGTACGTTCACAACCTATTGAAAGCGTTTACAATAATAAGTTCACCTATTAGTAAATACATTGCCTGATATACCTAACCTACCGAAAGCATTTCACCATTCGGATCACAATGGAGCTGGAGATCAACGATGAAGCTGTTTAAGAAATGGAACACCGTATATTACAAATTGATATTGTCTTATATTGCGCTAATCCTAATCACCCTAATTTTTGTCGGGATTACCTCTTATGTCTATTTCACTTCCAACTTCAACGAACAGGTGCAGAAGGTAAATCATCGGATGCTCGCTCAGATCAGACAGATCATGGAGGATAAGGTTGTCAATCATGCGGATAAGCTATATCTGCAATTGGTCGCCTCACAAGAGTATAAAGACAACTTCGTGCTGCTGTTCAATAACACCGTGTCTGGCAAACACATGAAGATTCAGGACATTTACGAGATGCTCCAAATGATCGTTACCAGCAATTCAGATATCCTCGACTCCATCAGCGTCTATTACAAAGTCAACAATATGGTGATCTCTTCTCGAACAGGCATGACAATTATGGATAATAACAGAACGCTCCATACCGACTGGATCGAGACAATTGAGCGCTCACAGCGAAAGGATATATGGCTTGCAGCGCGTCCAGTGCCAGGCGCTCAATGCTGTAATTCGCAGGCCTCCGATCTGGTGACTTTCGTACGTGCGTATCCTATCGTTTCTGATCCAAACAAGATTAAAGGGTACGTTGCTATTCATGTGAATGAACAAGCTCTGCATCGCATTATTAGATCGTCCGAGCCGACCGACGTCGGTCAGATGCTTCTAATAGATACACAAGGGGATATCGTCTCTGACAGTCAGCCGCAATCCTTATATCGAAATATAAAGCAGGAACCCTACATCCGGCATATCCTGCAATCTTCTGAACGGTCCGGCAACTTCATCGAACAAGTAGATGATGTGAAATCTATGATCACCTATCAGACGCTTGGGGGAACGGACTGGAAGCTGATTAACATTACGCCAGTTGATGAGTTTTACAAGAAATCGGCAGTCATTCGCAATACCTTAATTCTAATCTGTATCATCGCCATTCTGATCGGAATCATCATCTCTAACATTTTTACGTTCAATATGTATCACCCGCTCCGCTCGATTATTGCTAAGGCTGCTGGATTGTTCCATCAACCGCAGGGCGATAAGACAGTCAACGAATATCATTTGATCGATAAGGTCATTAATAATTTGTCAAATAGGGTTCATGAGCTGCAAGATACACTTACCACCAACATGCCGATCATCAAGCATAATTTCGTTACGGGACTGCTTTGTCAAACGATTCGCAGTCAGGAAGAGTTAGCAGAGCGAGTAAAGCTGTTGCAGATGGATTTAAGCATGCCCTGCTTCTGTGCCGTCCTGATAAAGCCTGATCCTGAACAAATGGCATACATCAACTTAGAAAACAGTCAATTTCTGAAATATCGTCTAATCGAACATATCGAAGCTTATTCAGATCATCATCTGGTATGGTTAGTTGCGGAATATGGAAACGATCAGCTATGTGCCATTGTAGGAGCTAGAGAGGCTCATGATAAACCAATAGTCGACCTGCTTCGAGATGTGTCCCGCTATGTCGACATCACCTTCTCCACCCGTATTGCAGCTGCTATAGGACCGTGGGTCATTTCACCACTCGACCTTCATCTGTCGTTCCATAAGACGCATGCATTGATGAACTATCAATTCTTTCTACCTGCAAACGGCATTTACTACGGAGAAACGTTGTTGGAAAGGGAAGGAAGCAACGAGGTTATATGTGAGGAATACTTGGAGGAGTTTGCCGCCAGCTTGCGTACCGGGAAGATCCATCGTGTTCGGGAAAGCGTGCAGCAATTCGTCGACCTGCTAGCTGAACGCAATTATTCAGCGGAGCACTGCCACCATAAATGGCGAGAAGCATTTACTGTAGTGCGTCAATATTTAATCGAAATACATTATAAATCACAGGATGGGATCGAACAGGAGCTTCGTGAAGGCTTCAAACAAGCGAAGGATATCATCCGAATTCAGCAATGGCTTATCAGCGTTGCGGAATCCGCCTTTCAGTACATTGAGAGTCGCAGCAACAACAAGAACAATGAAATTGTTCAAGCAGCTATGCTGTTTATTCAAGCTAACTTAGGTACTCAACTGTCCCTCGATATGGTCGCTGAACAGGTCCAGTTGAGCCCTCGTTATTTAAGCCGCATATTTAAGGAAGAAACCGGATTGAACTTCACCGATTTCGTCACGAAACAGCGGCTGCAGCAAGCAGGTGAGCTGATCTTGACGACTAATCTGAATGTCGAGCAGATCTCAGCTAAGGTTGGCTTCAACAGTTCTGCCTACTTCATTAAGAAATTCAAACATGTTTACGGTGTTACTCCAACCTACTACAAGCATACTGCTATGCATAAGATCGAAATGTAAACCGATTATAGCTTATGGTAGCTGTTGCATCTGATAATCCAAAGTATCCTTCCAAATACCGCGCAATTGTACGGGCAGTCCTGCAGCATGCAAATGAGATGTATCACCGAGCTCAATGCAGCGCGGGACAGCCCATTCATGGGAACGCTGGTCCATGAATATTGTCGTCACTGAGGTCGGCGCCAGCCAAAAAGATGACCATACGATCGACAGTGGCAAATTTAATAGATGAGCGAGCCAGGTTAGTCCGAAGCCTCCATGGCAGAATACGGCGATTATGCTGTCATTCGGCTGAATGCAGCGGTATCGACCCCCTACTCTTTCATAGCCATGTCGCTTCAGCAGCTCATCCGAGCCTTGATGAATCTCTGCAATCGTTTCTTGCAGCCGCACGTCTGTAAAATACGGCCTTTCAAACCAATCATGAGATCCAGGCAATGTGTCACCATCGAGAATCAATTCTCCAGGTGTATTGAAAGGACTGAACGTTCCGTATGCCTCCAATGTCGTATACATGCCCGTGATTTCTCTCGTCCAGTGAAGCGTTTCTGGCTGCAAATGAAGCCGCTCCGACGTGTAGCGCATCGTGGCTTGTGCTCTACCGAGCGGGGACGTATACATATAATCCACTCCAACGCGAGACAATCGATCCGCTAACGCCTCTGCCTCCTTATGTCCAGCTGTAGTAATCGTATCGTTGGTGTAATCCGGATCTGCATGGCGTATCACATAAATTCTCAAGTGACTCTCCTCCATTACATCTATTATTGATTACATTAATTACATGCCTACGCTGAAGTTAAGAGATGAAGTTCTTAGGCTACACATACTGTCGAAGCATACTAACTGTGAATTCTCGTTTGTGCTCCTTACTGTACTTTTATCACATAAATATTCATACTCGCAAGACAAATGTCACCAACTCCCATACGCATTGGCATAGGACATCCACCTTACTACATAGGAATTATCCAATGGAATGAATGATCGACTAATGTCAACCTGTACGACAGACGGCAAACACGTTTCACAGAGGAGGTGTCATCCTTGTTCAAACGAATCAATCGCTTGGCGATCGAGCTGCCGCAGCCGAAGCACGGCGATCCTAACGCCGCGGCGGCCGTGCAAGAGCTGCTCGGTGGACGATTCGGGGAGATGTCCACACTGAACAATTATATGTTCCAATCCTTTAATTTTCGCCAGAAGAAGAAGCTTAAGCCTTTCTATGATCTTGTAGCCAGCATAACAGCTGAGGAGTTCGGCCACGTCGAGCTAGTGACTAATACCATTAATCTCGTGCTGGAAGGAACCACACAGCCAGGTCCCCCCGACTCCGCTCCACTGCGCCCAGGCAAGGATGTGCGCAATACGTATCACTTCATCGCCAACGCCCAGACCGCTATGGTCGGCGACTCCATGGGTCGCCCGTGGGCAGGCGACTATGTGTTCAACAGCGGCAACCTTGTGCTGGATCTGGTGCACAATTTCTTCTTGGAATGCGGAGCGCGTACACATAAGATGCGCGTCTACGAAATGACCGATCATCCGACGGCTCGAGAGATGATCGGATACTTGCTCGTACGCGGCGGCGCTCATATCATGGCTTACTCGAAAGCGCTGGAGATCGCGACAGGTGTTGATATGACGAAGATGCTTCCGATCCCCAACCTCGATAATTACGCGTTCCATTCGGCGCGCAAGTTCGAGGATATGGGCCTCGGCCGCGTGCTCTATACTTGGAGCGATAACGACTATAAGGACATCGGACTCATCTGGAGCGGTACACATCCCATCGACGGCGGTAAGCTGGAAGTGAGAGAAGGCACTCCTGTAGGCGCGCCGATACCGGACCTCGAGGATATGCCGGAAGAATTCGCGCCAGGCATCTCGCACGAGGACTTCTTACAGATCGTAAACCGCCTAAAGAAAAATGCCGGTATCTCATAGTCCGCGCCATACTTTCATACAGATATCAAGCACATGGGACACCACTTTACGTGATGATCCATGTGCTTTTTCTGTTTGACTTCATCGTACATAGTGTATATATTAAATATATACACTAAACGAGGTGAAGCCGCCTATGATCTATATTCACATCTCCCCGTCTACGGACGAGCCTATATACGCGCAGATCGTTCGCCAGATTCGCAACGCGATCTTCAGCGGCGAGCTGCCCGCGGGATCCCCGCTTCCCTCCATTCGCCTATTGGCGAAGGAATTGCAGATCAGCGCCATCACGACGAAGCGCGCTTATGAAGAATTAGAACGCGAAGGACTGTTGGACAGCGTCGTCGGCAAAGGCTCTTTCGTATCCGGAGCCAATCCGGAGCTCATTCGTGAACAGCGCGTGCGCCAGATGGAGACCAAGCTTGAAGAAGCCGTACAAGAAGCCAAAGACTTGAACATCGAACTGCACACATTACTGGCCCATATTCAGATGCTCTATGAGGAGGATGAACAATGAACGCCATTGAAGTTCAGCAACTTCGCAAGACATTCAGCAGCTACGAAACCGATTCATTAACTTTCAACGTACAGCAAGGTTATATTACGGGTCTCATCGGACCAAACGGCGCCGGCAAAACGACTCTGCTCCGCATGCTGATGAATATCGTGCGCCCGATTGAGGGGCAGATTCGCATCTTTGGACTTGACATGCCAAGAGACGAGATCGAGATTAAACAGCGTATCGGATTCGTCTCCGATGAGAGTCACTTCTATGGACGCTTTACGATGAAGAAGATGAAAGAGGTCATTGCCCCATTTTATAAAGAATGGGATGAGAAGCTGTACAAGCAGCTGATGAGCCACTTTCAACTGAAGGAGAACACGAAGATTGACGAGGCTTCCAAGGGGATGAAGATGAAATTTTCGATCGCCGTCGCACTTTCTCATCGACCTGATCTGCTCATCATGGACGAACCGACTGCGGGACTTGATCCCGTATTCCGCCGCGAGCTGCTCGATCTCCTCAGCGAATGGATGCAGGATGAACGCAAGACGATGATCTACTCCACGCATGTGACGACAGACCTCGATCGGATGTCCGACTACGTGCTGTTTATGAATGAAGGCCGAATCGTACTGCATGAGGAGAAGGATCAACTGTTTGATCATTACGTGCTCGTAAAAGGCGATAAGCGCCTCTTGGATGCTGATATTCGCTCCCTATTCATCGGTTTGCGTGAAACGGAGATCGGATTCGAAGGACTGGTGAAAGAGCGCGAATCAGCCATGCACATCTTTGAACAGCAGGTCGTCTATGAACGTCCGTCACTTGAGGATATTATGTATTTTCATACTAGACGGTCACTTCAAGGAGGAATTCTATTATGAATGCGTCACTTCTGAACATGGAATTCAAAAAGTCCCTCAACATCTGGCCAACGGCCCTATTCATCCTGCTGCTGCTGTCGATATCCAGTTATCAGATGATGCACAATTTCATCTATTCCGGTATTTTAACAGGTGTATTTGTATTCTTAAACAATCTCGCTATGGATAAGAAAAATAATACGTATTCATTCGTAAATACACTTCCCGTTACCCGTAAACAGTTCATCACAGCGAAATACTGTTCCACCATTGTTTTTATTTTGGCCGGTATAGGCCTTGGTCTTATTACTACGGCGCTGCTGCCACTCATCGGCTTTGATGTAGACGTCAACATCTTCACGATCCTGCTGGTCAGCTCACTCGGCTTCATCATCATCAGCGTGAATATCCCTGTATATCTGCTAATGAAAGATAAAGAGAATATGGTATCCATCATCATTATCATCGCCTTAATCATCGGGGGACTCTCATTGATTCAGAAAGATTTTTTGATCGGGCAGCTTGGAATCACGACCGTTTCATCCGCTAACATCTTAGGAGTGGCTGCACTCAGTGTTTCTGCTCTCATGATGATCATCTCTTACTTTATCTCATGCGCCTTCTTTACCAAACGGGATCTGTCCTAACGTCATATCGTCAAATCGTCATAACATCACCGGCAAGAGAGCAGGAAAACATACATAATAGGGCCATGCACTCCCCTCAAGGAATGCATAGCCCTGTTTATACGTCATTCATTTCAAATTATACGATGCCCTATTTCACATTAGCCGTTACAGATACATTAGAATAGCCCAGAGACTGCAATTGGCTAAGTGTCATAAATAATCGATCCTTCACGATCAGGCTGTTGTCAGGCGTCAATTCAATACGACCCTGATCAGAAGTAATCACATATTGACTGTGCTTCCCGCTCGTCTCCTGCACTTCAATCTTCCAGCCAAGAGCGTCAAGCAGCGGCTTGACAGGGATCCACAAGTTATCATTCTTATTAAATGTGTAGTCCACTGCTACATCCTTGCCGTCAATATGAACGACATGATACTGGTCATGAACTAGCGCAATCGATTTGACCGGCAGCGACATCGTGATCAGCTTCTGATCCAGCTGAGGAAGATCCTTATATCCCTCTTCAGCAGACGATGTTATCTTCTCACGTTCCGCTGGCCCCGTCAGCTTATGCGATCGCTGCGTCTTGAAGTCGTATATTTGCTCCGTCCGGTTTGGTTCATTCAGCGCATATAGCATAGAATTGCTGTTCGCATTATATCCGCGCAGTGAAGCATACTTCACGAATGACCACTGATTCGTTGCCGGATCATAGATATCAATCTCATTCTGCTTCGCCTGCTCACTGTAACGTTGTACGAGCAGTTTATTATCCGGCATCCAGTAGATTGGACTCGTGTTATAGCTAGAGAACCATTCGTTTATTTCTCCTGTAGCGTTATTCTTCAGCCAGTAGCTCTTCTCCATCGAGATAGGTATTCTTCCGTCCTCTGCGGGGACTGCCGAATGCCATAGAATCTGTTTGGTTACCCCCCATTTTCCATCCGGAGAATAACTGAAGAACTGGCCATGATGCATCTTATCGTCCTGCGTATTGTAATAGTAGGTTTGGTTATAGTCATATTTGATACCCATTTCACCTGCGTTTACGGATACGATTGGCTGGTTGCTGCCTACGTTGTAGATCGCTTCATAATCGTCTTCCCAGCGCATAAGCGTGCCGTCTGGGGTTCGCTCCACAATGTAGGATCGATCATGTGAACCAGCAGGCTCAACTACATAGTAAATGGTACCATCTTCTTTATCTACAAAACCTATCTTTTGATGAGCAATGGCATCAATAGAGGCGGTTGGTGTCATCTTCTCAGGTGATGAGCCGTTATCATGTCCACTGACAGCCAGCACCGGTGTCGCCGAAAGCGCAAGCACACATCCCATAACTGCTTGTACAATCTGACGCAAGCGTCGTCCTGCTTTCATCCAATTCACTCCTTCTGCTCCATAGTGCAAGATGAATAAGGGACCGCCTAGGCTGCCCCTTTTTAACATTAGACGCGATCTCTATATAAAATGTTTTCTTGGTAAATAATCCATGATGGTTATACGATCCATCACTTTTTGCGCTTGCGTGACAACGAGATTCCGCCAAAACCGCTGATGATGGCCACATAGAATCCGAAATCATACCACCAGCCCGAATTAATCGGCTCGTACAAGCGCCACGAATCGCTAAACAACTGAGCAATTAGACTGATCGGCGCGATCCACCCGTGCCATATTCCCCAGAAGAAGCCTGCTGGATCAGCAGGACTGTAAGAACCATCTCCGGGTACGCAGCCTGTCATCAGCATCATAAGCAGGCCAACGCCCAATAATGCGGCATACCTCTTGATTCGTTTCGATTTCAAAGTTCGTATGTCCACTGTCTGTGATTGCTGTGCAGCCATATGCATTCCTCCTTTTAATCACTTTCATACATCGATTGAAATATATAGCAGTTCATCTCTATGTTCTATGATGTATGATGCTCCATTCATAACCCGAATCATCACTATTATTCCCGTATTCCTCTAAAATTGCACATACATGGATATGATCCGCTATATTGCCTTTATACGCAAAGAATCCTGCGGAGTTTCCCCCGCAGGATTCTGTATTAGGATGAATGATTCCACTATGCAAATGCCGCAGCCATGCCTTCGCACAAGTAATCTTTGCTCAACCTGCGAGAGACTTCAAGGGCGGCAATAGTTTATAATATTAGAACTATCTATTCATATTAGTAAGAAAGGAAGCGGATGATGATGAGCGATAAACGTGCATTAGTTCTTGGAGCAAGCGGTCTGGTCGGAAGCGAACTGTTGAAGCGCATCACGAGCAGCTATGCGCGAGTGGAGGTATTGAGCCGGCGATCGACGGGTATTGCCCTGCAGCGCGTCACAGAACACGTCATCGATTACAACAACTTAGAGGAAGCGGCCAAACATTTTCAGGTAGATGATGTATATTGCTGCCTCGGAACAACGATAAAGAAGGCCAAGACGAAGGAAGCCTTTCGCAGAGTGGATTATGAATATCCATTAAAGGCTGCTCAACTCGCTCGAGATGCGGGTGCCACCCAATTCCTCGTCATCACAGCTATGGGGGCAGATGCGAAGTCATCCATCTTCTACAGCCGTGTTAAAGGAGAACTTGAGCAATCGCTTGCGGCGCTCTCGCTGCCTGCCCTGCACATATTCCGTCCATCTCTATTAGTAGGCAAACGGCAGGAATTTCGATTCGGAGAACAGATTGCCATCTGGACTGCTCCGGTTATGCGGTTCTTATTGAGAGGACCTCTGCGCCGCTATCGTCCGATCGAAGCCTCTCAAGTCGCCTGCGGCATGCTGGCGGCAGCCAATGCTGCTAATGTTTCCGATGCTTCCAAGTCAGAAATTCACATCTATCCGTCACATGAAATCGAACAGTTGGCTGCTATGTACACCCCGATCGTCTAACACAACGGCATCCAAATTACAAGTCTTTATCGATCTGGAAATGTGATATTTATCACCGTAAAACTATTTACACACTCAATATGTTGTAGTATATTTACTAGAGCACAACTACATATTGAAATGTAGCAGGTGAAGCAGACCTGAATACGGACAGAATTCGAGCCCGAGGTATTCGTTATCTCTAGCAGCTCGACGTTCCGAAACAGGCTGCGCTTAATAGGGAAGACGGTGCGAATCCGTCACGGTCCCGCCACTGTATGGAGTGCTGTCAGCCACACTGACAGCTATGCTCGCCAAGCGCGATTTGCAGCACGTGCTGCAAGGAGGCGCCCCCCGCCACTGAGTGATATCGGGAAGGCGTTGGCAGCTGATGGCTCCGAAGTCAGGAGACCTGCCTGCAACACGAAACATATCCTACGCGGAATAGGGAATGTTCAGGAACTAGCTTCTTCATGCAAGACGCACAGTTCGTTGAGAATCATGTTCATGCCGATTCAACGCTTACTGCTGTCCTTGCGTGCGGCCTCGCTATGTCTTGTTACTGTCTAACAGCCACCATTCAGGTGCTGGTACAGTTCAAGCATGGGCTATTAGCTATGGGCTTAAACCATTGATTATGCCGACCTGAATCCCTATTTGTTGGGGATTGGTCGGCTTTTTAATATGTTGTCGAACGGATAATCCGGAGGAGGAACCACAAGATGATTACGACTTACACGATAAATACCGTATTAAAGCCTAACAACCGCTCGCTCGCCTTTGACGAGGCGCGCATCGTTCGCTACGGAGAGCGGATCATGGAAGACTTCCCGCATCTGAATCGCGACCAATGGCATCGCGGGGTCATGACGAAGCTGCGTCACCCTTCCATCCAGGCCAGCGATATTACGCAGTCTGCGATCATGACCGCGTTGGAGCTCGTGACACGCGAGGAGCCGGATTGGAAGTTTGTTGCGGCTCGCGCGCTGCTGACGAAGCTGTACAAGGAAGCGGCTCTGCATCGCAACTATAAAGCTTACCCGGACAAGCCGTACGGAGACTTCTATAAGCTCGTGAAGAAGCTGGTCGAGCTGGGCTTATACCGTGAGGAGATGCTCGAGGCCTACACCGTTGAACAGATCCGCGAGCTTGGCGCCGCGATCGATCCTCGAGGCGATGAACTGTTCGACTACATCGGCTTATTAACTTTGGCGGAGCGCTATCTGACCACCGACTTTGATGGCAGAACGATGGAGCTGCCGCAAGAACGATACATGGTCATCGCCATGTACCTGATGCATAAGGAGCCGGCGGAACGCCGAGTGCAGCTGGCGAAGGAAGCTTACTGGGCGATGAGCAATTTATATATGACAGCGGCGACACCGACAATGGCAAATGCGGGCAAGAAGGTCGCAGGCCAATTGTCCAGCTGCTTTATCGATACGGTCGATGATTCACTCGAAGGAATCTTCGACTCCAATACCGATGTAGCCCGCCTAAGCAAGATGGGCGGCGGCATCGGCGTCTACCTCGGCAAGGTACGAGCACGAGGCTCGGACATCCGCGGACATAAGAATACAAGCTCCGGCGTTATCCCTTGGATTCGCCAGCTGAACAATACAGCGGTAAGCGTTGACCAGTTAGGCACACGCAAAGGCGCAGTCGCCGTTTACTTGGATGTATTCCATAAGGACATCCTCTCCTTCTTGGATCTGAAGCTGAACAACGGGGACGAGCGAATGCGCGCTCACGATATTTTCCATGGAATCAGCATTCCGGATCTGTTTATGGAAGCTGTAGACAGCCGCGACGACTGGCATCTATTCTGTCCGCATGAAGTCAAGAAAACGATGGGCTGGAAAGATGAGAAAGGCCGCGCACTCGGCTTGGAAGACTTCTATGACGAGTCATTCGGCAACGGCTCATTCCGTGACAAGTACGCGGAAGCAGTCGCTAATCCGAATCTCTCGCGCATCACGCTGCCGGCAATCGATATTATGAAGCGTGTTCTGAAGTCGCAGTTGGAGACGGGCACACCTTACATGTTCTATAAGGATACAGTCAATCGTGCGAATCCGAACAAGGCGCACGGTATGGTCTACTGCTCCAACTTGTGTACGGAAATATTCCAGAATCAATCGCAAACGGTAATTGAGCATGAAGAGCTCGTTACGAAGGACGGACAAACACGCATCGTGATCAGCAAGATTCCAGGCGACTTCGTCGTCTGCAACTTGAACTCGATTCACCTGGCGCGCGCTGTACGCGCCGACGTGCTGGAGCGCCTCATTCCGATTCAAGTGCGCATGCTCGACAACGTTATCGACATTAACAATATTCAAGTGCTGCAAGCCCAGTACACGAACAGCCGCTACCGCGCGATCGGTCTAGGCACATTCGGGCTGCATCACCTGCTTGCGCTAGAAGGCATTGCATGGGAGTCGGCAGAAGCTGTTACGTTCAATGACCACTTGTACGAACGTATTAACTACCTTGCCGTTCAATCTTCTATGAATCTGGCGAAGGAAAAAGGCGCATACCCGCT
Organism: Paenibacillus sp. EB106-04-04-XG159; assembly: GCF_058791835.1. NCBI lineage: Bacteria > Bacillati > Bacillota > Bacilli > Caryophanales > Paenibacillaceae > Paenibacillus > Paenibacillus sp. EB106-04-04-XG159. The sequence goes on from NZ_JBYTDY010000010.1 coordinate 35,121, forward strand.
CTTCCAAGGCTCTGATTGGGAAAATGGCCAATACTTCACTGACCGCGAGTATACGACGGGCACTCGTTCAGGCGCATATGTAACAACTGAGCAATGGCAGCAGCTTGCGGCGGAAGTACAAGCGAACGGCATGCGCAACGGCTGGCTGATGGCGGTAGCGCCTAACGGTTCAACTTCGATTATCGCGGGTTCGACAGCAAGTATCGATCCTGTATACGATCTGCTCAGCTACGAGGAGAAGACAACTTATAAGATTGCGAACCCTGCTCCAGATCTGTCCGAGAAGACGATCTGGTACTATAAGACAGCATTCCGTCTGGATCAGCACGCTTCTATCCGCATGGCAGGCGCGCGTCAGCGCCATATCGATCAAGGCCAGAGCTTCAATCTGTACGTTCGACCGGACATTCGAGCTGTGGACTTCTTGAATCTTCATCTGGATGCATGGCGCACAGGTATGAAATCGACCTATTATGTACGTTCTCAAGCACTAACCATTGATGAGTGTGAATCCTGCAGTTCATAACCATTTCCATAGTTTCAAACAACCGCGCACCTGTCGAGCTCCGATTCGGCGGGTGCACTCGTTAGCGAAGAGAGAGGAGCTCATTTTACATGACAACCATGACCAACCTGCTGAACCAGCAGATGATCTTCAACACGGAAGCACCTAACCAATCAACGCGCATCATTAACGGCGAATGCTCCGGGATCCTGAATTGGGACGACATTCGCATGCCGCATATGTACAAATTGTACAAAGTTCTGCTGCTCAACCACTGGATTCCAGACGAAATCCCGATGGCGAAGGACGCGCAGCAATACCCTCTTCTAGAGAAGGAGGAGCAGGATACGTTCAAGATCAATATTTCCCTGCTTGCTGTTCTCGATTCGATGCAAACGATGTTCGTCGGCGATGTGCGCGATTACTTTACCGATTCCTCCTTGGAGGCGATCGCTGCGATCATAGGTCAACAGGAGGTTGTACACAACCAATCCTACTCGTACGTGTTGTCTTCCCTCGTGTCCGATCAAGAGCAGAAAGAGATATTCGAATATTGGAAGCATGATAAAGTGCTGCTGGAGCGCAATCGCTTCATCGCCGACATCTATCAGAACTTCCGCAATGAGCAGACGCCGCAGACCTTCTTCGAAGCGCTCGTTGCCGATCTGATTCTAGAAGGGATCTTCTTCTACAGTACATTCGCCTTCTTCTACAATCTCGCGCGCGACCAGAAGATGATGGGCACTAGCCAGATGATCTCGTACATTCAGCGTGATGAGAATCAGCACTGCTACTTCTTCGGCGAAGTGTTCAAGCAGTTGCTGGTGGACTACCCGGAACTGAATACGAAGGAAAATATGGACTACGTGTATGCAACAATCGATCGTGCGGTGCAGCTGGAAACCAACTGGGCACATTACACACTGGACAAAGTCCGCGGCATCGATCTTCGCGAGCTGTCCGATTACATCAAATACATTGCCAATCGCCGTCTGAAAATGATGGGACTGGAGCAAGCGTATCAGAACGTAGATATCAACTGTATGCCATGGATTAAGCCATTCTCTGATGAAGCGCTGAATGCGACCAAGACTGATTTCTTTGAAGCGAAATCCCGCAACTACGGCAAAGTAGGCGACGATAACGGCTTTGATGAACTGTAAGACGCAGGATTAGCGTGACCATACGATGTATCATACCCGCTGGAGCTGGTGCTCCGGCGGTTTTTTGTTTGGGTATAGATAGAATGTGTTTATATTTAGGGTGTGCGCTTATCCTTCAGGAGTGTAAAGGATGTTATTGCCATATTGGTTTCAAATTAGGTACAATATCTAGGTAACGCGCATGCTGCACTAGAGTTTTGTAAGCACTTACATTCTGTTGGGAACTGTAGAAATGAGGGAGGGATCGTGCCGGCCATCAACCAGTGTCATTGTCGATTGCACCGATTGTTCATGAAATCTTATCATTGGCTTAACACAGTATGTATCGATTCCCACAAATTGTCTATGATACCATCTAGACAAGGCTCTAATCATACCACGGGGGTGTCCATTGATGAATCGTAAGAAGCTTGGACTTGCATTATCGTTAACTGCATTACTTGCATCCGTAATAGCAGGACCTCTGGCAGCCGCTCCGCTGCAGCCTATCGATCACAGCGCATGGATGCAGCAGAAAGCGTACATAAACGGCTCTGAAGACGGCCTGGAGCTAACTCGTCCTATTACGTTAGTGGAAGCCGTCGTCATGCTGGCGCGTGTACAAGGCGGAGAGGCAAAAGTACAGGCGATCGATCCAGCCGTGAAAGGAAGCTGGGCTGCTCGTGCACTGACATGGGCGAAGCAGGATGGCATTGTTACACCGGAGCAGTGGAAGCTGCTGCACAAGCCAGCAAGCCCAGAGACACTTCAAGCTGTCGCGAAACAGGCTGGACTGGATCTACAATTGGAAGGCAGCGAAGTGACTCGCCAAGAATTCGTTGACGCGCTTGGTGATGCAATCACGGTTCAGCTTACGATTGGACATACGAATGATGTTCACGGTCATGTTCTTGATGATGGCAAGGTGGAAATGGGTTATGCCAAGCTCGTCACCTTGATGAAGGAGCTGCGTTCGGAGAATCCGAATACGATGCTGATCGACGCGGGAGATATGATTCAAGGCACGATTTATGCCAACCTGTCGAAAGGTGAATCCATCACGGCACTGGTTAACCCGATCGGCTACGACATGATGGTCGCCGGCAACCATGAGTTTGACTTCGGTCACGAGCAATTATCGAAGGTATCGAAGATGTTCAAATTCCCCGTTCTCGGTGCCAACGTATTTGACGCTAATGATAAACCGCTCTTGGATCCTTATATGATTAAAGAAATAGAAGGCAAAAAAATCGCATTCCTCGGCCTGATAACGGAGGAAACTCCAATTGTCACCCATCCTGACAACGTCAAGGGCCTAACCTTTAAGGACCCGGTTGAGGTCGCGAAGGAATGGGTTCCTATGCTGCAATCCATGGCAGATGAAGTCATCATCGTATCGCACTCCGGCCTTGCGGCAGATCGCGAGATTGCGAAGCAAGTGGAAGGCGTAGACTTAATCATCGGCGGGCACTCCCATACCAAGCTGACGAGGCCTGAACTCGTGAACGGCGTATACATCGTTCAGGACTGGGAATACGGCAAATCCCTCGGCCGAGTAGATATGTTCTATCATAATGACGAGCTCGTGCATTTCTCCAGCAGCTTGATTGAGTATAACAAGGATACCGTTGCTGATGCCGAGACAGCGAAGCGCGTAGAAGAGCTGAAGAAGAATACAGATGGACAGTTGAATGAAAAGATCGGCACGGCTTCCGTTCTGCTTGACGGTGAACGCACGAAGATCCGCGCCGAAGAAACGAATCTCGGCAACCTTGTAGCAGACGCTATGCTGGAGCGCACGCGCTCGATGCCTGGCTTCGAAGCTGATGTCGCGCTGACGAACGGCGGAGGCATCCGCGCTTCGATCCAAGCGGGCGATATCACGAAGCGCAATCTGTACGATGTGCTTCCATTCCCGAACACACTGGCTGTTGTGGAAGCAACGGGCAAGGAGCTTCGCGCAGCGCTTGAGAATGGCGTCAGCAAGATCGAAGAAAGCGGAGGACGCTTCCCGCATGTGAGCGGCATGTCATTCACCTTCGATAAGAAGCAGCCTGCGGGTAGCCGCGTAACGAATGTGAAGGTTGGCGGCCAACCTATCGATGACGCTAAGACTTACCGGATCGCGACGAACGACTTCGTCATCGCAGGCGGGGACGGCTACGAGATGCTGAAGAAAGACAATGCCCTTAATACAGGCGTAACGCTCTACGAAGTGGTCGAAGAATACATCATCAATGCAAAAGCGGTATCCGCTAAGATTGATGGACGGATCACGAAGCTGTAAGCCTAACTAACGACAAGAACCTCCAATGCCGCTTCAACGGTGTTGGAGGTTCTTTGTATGTTACAGCAAACGTTCAAAGCCATAATCGAGCAGCGTATGTGAGTCGGTCCATACTTCCTCCATCCCAGAATGAAGTACGACTGCAATCACTTCTGTGCCTTCGCGGACCGCAGATGAGACCAGACAATATCCGGCTTGATCGGTGAAACCTGTCTTAATGCCGATCGCGCCTTCATAATAATAGCCGCTGTCCGGCTGCAGCAGCTGGTTCCGATTAACGACCATTTTTTCACTATATTGATCCTGATAAGTCACTCCAAGATTAGCCTGCTTCTCTTCGACTATTTCACGAAAGAGCTCATTGTTCATCGCTTCGCGGGCAAGCTTAGACAGATCATTCGCCGTTGTGTAATGTCTCTTATCATGCATGCCATGCGGATTCATATAGTGCGTATCGTTCATACCGAGCGATGCGGCGCGTTGGTTCATCAGCTGTATAAACGTTTGGTAGGCCTCTTCTCGCGTTGCGCCTGCAGGAGCATGCTTCATGCCGACTTGAACCGCAATCGTCCTCGCGGCATCATTGCCGGAAGGAAGCATCATAGCTGTGATCAGCTCTTGCCACGTCATCAGCTGCCCTGACTCCAAGCCTGCCGTGCTCTCATCTTCTTCCGTCCAGAGCACCTCGTCCCCAACCATAACGCCTTCGTCAGGATTCGTTGACTCCAGCGCGATCAATGCGGTCATAATCTTAGTCGTACTAGCCGGAGGAAGACGCTTCTCGTCATTTTTATAGAACAGAATCTCACCTGTTTCGGCATCTATTACAGCAGCAGCTTCGGCACTTATATGCTCCTTAGCAAGCATACGATTGTTGGTAGACATCATAAACTGGTCCCTCACTTGTAATACCTGTCCATATGCTTTGTTAATAGTGCTATCGGCGATCGGCACATCCATTATCTCCAACATCCACAACAATCCTGCTGCAATAAACATCACGCCCAATAGCTTACGGCCCGTTCGTTTTCTCTTGGCTCTAGATGTGGATTGCAGCTGCTGTGGCTCGCTCTTCATTTGTCGCATCGTTAACTCTCCTCGCTCTCGACCAGATCATATGGACTCAGTATAGACAGGAGAGTTTAAAGAACCTTTGCGAAATTATGAAGAAATTATGATGATAGCGGGAAATCTACGATAAAACGTGTGTCTTGACGGTCACTCGTTACCCGAATGCTTCCGCCATGCAGCTCCGTTATCGCCCGTGCAATCGCCAAGCCAAGTCCTGACCCTCGTGTATCATCGCCGCGCGATTTATCCGCGCGATAGAAACGGTCGAACACATGCGGAAGATCCGCTTCTGGGATCGGCTCACCATAATTGACCACTTCGATCGTCGCCGCTCTGGATTGCTTCTTAAGCAGAATATCTACAGCCCCGCCATCGCGGCCATACTTCATCGCGTTCGTCAGCAGATTGTCCAGCACCCTCACCAGCTTAAGCGAGTCCGCTTGGATCATGACTGGCGTATCTGGAATCTGCATCCGCAGCTCCATACCGGCATCCTCCATCGGCTGACGATAATGAACGTACAGCTGACTGATTAAACCGTTAAGCTGCACCTGCTGCAGCGATAGCGGTGCACCGCCGCTCATACGCGTATACTCAAACAGATCCTCTATCATCAAGTGAAGGCGCTCCGCCTTCTCATACGCGATATGAATATAATGGCGCAGCTCCACTTCGTCGCGATAACGATCCTGCTCCACCAAGCCGAGATAACCTAGAATAGACGTTAGCGGTGTTCGCAGATCATGTGAGACGTTCGTAACAAGCTCTGCCTTCGTCCGTTCAGCCAAGCGCTCTTCTTCCATCGAGCGGGTAAGCTGCTCTACCATGTAGTTGATATTGTACTCCAGCTTGCCGATCTCATCCTTGCCGCCGACCTCGATTCGCTTCGAGAGATTCCCGTTAGCCATCTCCTGCACAGCGGCTGTAATTCTGGATATGCGCCGAATGAACATCGTCATCATGATCAGATAGGCCACGATAAACCAAAACAACAGGCTGCATATGACGACAGGTACAGCTCCAATACTGCTTCTTAGAATCTCTGCTACAGCCAAAATTCCGGAGCTTCTCCCGCTGCGATAGAGCGTATCGACAAATAAAAATGATAGATAAGTAACACTTAAGGAGATGACGAGCGATAATGCGACGTAAAGCAGCATCTTCCACTTCATTGTCCACTATCCTCCACCTTATACCCTACTCCCCATACAGTATGAATATAAGGTTGCCCGTGCTTATGAACCTTGTCTCGCAGCTTGCTGATGTGTGCGGCAATCGTATTATGAGCCCCCTGGAACGGCTCCTTCCACACCAGCTCGTACAGATCTTCCGCACGATATACTCGACCCGGCTGCTTCACCATCGTATACAGGATCTCAAACTCGATGGAGGTCAGATGTACAGCCTCGCCGTCCACCTTCACCGTATGAAGCTCCTTATTTACCTCCAGCTTCCCGAGCTGCAGCACTCCATCCTGTTGGACCGCTTCCCCCGCCTTCATGCGCGGGTTCAGCTGATAAGTTCTCCGCAGCAGCGACTTGACGCGAGCCATCAGCTCCAGCGGGTTGAACGGCTTCGTCATATAATCATCGGCGCCTGTCATCAGCCCCATGATCTTATCCATATCCTCTGTCTTCGCGCTTATCATCAGAATGGGGATCCCTTGCTGCTTATTTCGAATACGGCGCGTCACTTCAAGCCCGTCCAGCTTGGGCATCATTACATCGAGCACGATAAGATCAATCGGCTCATGCTCTATGACGTTGAGCGCTTCCGAACCGTCATGTGCCAGCAAGCAGTTGTATCCTTCATTGACCGCGTAGATCCGAATCAATTGAGCGATCTCCTTGTCATCATCAACAATCAACAGCGTTGTCATTCTGTTATCCTCCTCTACACCAAATTATGCCGATAGAAATCACGCCTAGTGTAGCACATTGGACGACAAGATTGAAATAACTGGAGCAAGCCGCTTAATGAACATATATCAACTTTACATTTGTCAAATTTGTAAAGCTACTTTATACTTCATATAGGTAGTTATCTACATCGTATCGGACCAATTCAACATTCGGAGCGAATATCTAATGACCAAGAAGATTACTCAGCAGCATATCGCCGACGCGCTTCAATTGTCGCGCAACACGATCTCGAAAGCGCTTAATAATGAACCTGGACTGAAGGAAGACACACGTTCCCTCATTATTCAGCGCGCGATAGACATGGGCTATACCAAGTTTCCTCCTGGAATGCTGGAGTCCTTCCAAGTACAAGCGCAGGAGCAAGAGCTTCAGAAGCCTGCCGTACACAGAGGCAACCGCCTTATTGCGCTGCTTACGCACTCTGATTATGTGGGGAACCATTACTGGACTTCATTTATAAAAGGATTAAACACCTCATTGAAGGAACATAGATATACAGTGGCTATGACGATTATAGATGAGGAGGAAGAGGATCATCTGAAGCTGCCGGCGTTATTCGAGCAGCAAACACCTGCGGGAATTGTCACCATTGGCGCCTTCCTGCGCGCGTATTACGAACGAATAGAGAGCACGGGTATCCCCTCGCTTTTCGTAGATACTTATGCTGACTTCAATATGAATGATCTGAAGACAGACACCCTGCTCGTTAATAACAAAGACAGCGTATATGAGATGACCAAGCACTTGGTTTCTCAAGGATACCGAGAACTCGGCTTCGTCGGGGACGTCGGCTCATGCCTCAGCTATCAAGAGCGCTGGTTAGGCTTCCAGCAAGCCATGAATAACAGCGGAATTGCAATGGATCCCGCATTGAGCATCATCAACCATTTGCCCCGCCACTATTATGATGCGGCTCAATTACGTAAAGCACTGCAAGAGATGGAACGACTCCCTCGCGGCTTCGTCTGCGCGAATGACGAGATCGCTGTCGAACTAATCTATTTGCTGCGTGAAGCTGGGCATCGAGTTCCAGAAGAGATGATCCTAACCGGCTTCGACAATATCGGGCAGCTGGCCTACTTGCTTCCAAGCCTCCCGACAGTCGATGTACCTAAGGAAGAGATGGGCATGCGCGCAGGTGAACAACTCGTTTGGCGCATCGAGCACCCGGATCGTCCGAAAGAGCTTATTCGCATGGCTGTGCAGATGAATAAACAATAGTTTGAATTAATGTAACATTCCCAACTAATAATTGCACATTTATTTCACATTAATGCACACTTATGTATTGACATAGTGTGCATTTTATTTTACATTTAGAGTGTAAAGAAAACGCTAACAACAAGCTGAAGCAGCTCACAATCTTACAATTGTAAACATTGATGCGCTGCAGCACTTATTTTTACTCTTATTTATGTAAAGCGAGGGGAATGTTCATGAGCAAACTTAACATCATCGGCCCTAACGTACCGAATATGCCTTGGGAAGAGCGTCCTGAAGGTCATCGCGACGTCCTGTGGCGCTATAGCCAGAACCCAGTAATTCCACGCGATCTGCTTCCTAACTCCAACAGTATCTTCAACAGTGCTGTTGTGCCTTTTGAAGACGGCTTCGCTGGCGTATTCCGCTGCGACGATCGCAACCGTTACATGCGTTTGCATGTAGGCTTCAGTAAAGACGGCTTGAAATGGGATATTAACGAAGAGCCTCTTAAATTTGAATGCAACGATCCTGAGATCGGCAACTTCATCGAAGGCTACGATCCTCGCGTCGTTTGGATCGAAGATCGTTTCTATGTAACTTGGTGTAACCTTTACCACGGTCCAACGATCGGTGTAGCTTACACATATGACTTCAAGACGTTCCACCAGCTTGAAAATGCATTCTTGCCTTACAACCGTAATGGCGTTATGTTCCCTCGTAAGATTAACGGCAACTATGCAATGGTTAGCCGTCCGTCTGACACAGGACATACACCATTTGGAGATATCTTCTACAGCGAGAGCCCTGACATGGAATTCTGGGGCCGCCACCGTCACGTAATGGGAACATTGGGTGGATGGCAGTCCAAGAAAGTCGGCGCTGGTCCGATTCCGATCGAAACTAGCGAAGGCTGGCTCATGATCTACCACGGCGTGTTGAACTCTTGCAACGGCTTCGTATATGCTTTCGGCGCAGCATTGCTTGATCTTGAACAGCCTTGGAAAGTGCTGTACCGCAGCGAGCCATACTTGCTGCAACCATCAACTATTTACGAGTGTGTTGGCGACGTTCCAAACGTAGCATTCCCTTGTGCATCCCTCGTGGACGCGGAAACTGGCCGCATCGCAATCTACTACGGTGCAGCTGATACCGTAACTGCGCTTGCATTCGGTTACGTGGACGAGATCGTTGAATTCGTTAAGAACAACTCACGCGTAAAGTAACTTTCGGCAATAGAAGTAATGAACACATATGATTGCATATGGTTCACACTTTCTTTGTAACCCCCTATTTTCCCTAGCCGCGTCGCCCCGTGGCTAGGGATATTTAATTTCTAAGTAGTGCTGCTTCATCCATCAAAAAAAGCGCCCCCGAAGCCGCGGTATAAGACCGCAGCGTCAGAAGACGCTCGTGTGACAGCGCAAAATGCACTGGAATTAGATGATTAGAATTATTGCTTCTTAAATATGCCGAACGGCTTGCCTACTGGAAGAAAGAATCGACCAAAATGCGGATTCAATACAGACGCCGCTGAGCCGTAGAAGCTGAGCAACGCGACGCCGAATTCAGCTATTCCTGCAATAGTATGCATCGTGTGCGCTGCAATTCCGAAAGAATCCATCGTCAAACCCAGGAACAATATGTCAATGAGTACGAAGATGAAAAATAACACTTTATGTGTCTCCATCGCACCGATTGTCATGAACAAAGTAAAGATCAAGTATCCGGCAAACGCGAGACCTAGCTGCTTCGGATCAGCACTCATGGCCATCGACTCTCCGAATACGCCATGCTGAATCATCCAAGACATACCGACACCCAACCAGAATAATCCATACCCGCCAAATGCCGTTGTACCAAATGTGTTGCCCTTCTTTGCATCGTGAACACACGCAAATAATTGCGCGATCGCACCTAGGAAGATAGCCCACGGCAGCACAAATGACGTTCCATCCGTCCATCCTAGCTTCTGTGAAGATGCGACAAGTGTAACCATGGCGAGACCGAACAATCCTAACGCGCTTGGATCAGCTGTTGCGATGTGAACCTTATGTTGTTCCATTTTCATCTGTCTGTTGCTCCCCTTTGATATATAAGTTCCATTATCTGACCACAACAGGCATTATTCTATTATACTGGGAGCCGCAGCATCAACTGGTATTTTCATACACATGAATACTGCTATACAGGAACAGAAAAAAGCCCTGACCACTGGCCAGAGCTCGGATATGCAAAATGTTTAATATGTATGTGTATTAGGATAATCCCCTCACTGAACCATCCTCATCCAATCGAATGTGGAGCGCCGCCGGCAACTTCGGCAATCCTGGCATCGTCATCACCGCGCCCGTCTCTACAACGACAAAGCCTGCTCCATTCGACAACCGCACATCGCTCACTTCCATCATAAAGTCCGATGGAGCCCCCAGCAATTTAGGCTGATCCGAGAAAGAGTAAGGAGTCTTCGCCATGCAGATCGGCAGTGAGCGGCCAGCACCTGCCTCTATGCTCTTCAACGCGCGTTCTGCGCGCGGAGAGAAACGTACGCCTGCCCCGCGATAGATCTCGCGAACAATCGTTTCAATCTTCTCCTTAAGCGGCAAGTCATCAGCGTACAGCAGCTTGAACTCTTGCTTAGCGTTTGAGTATTCCGCCATTGAAGCTACTATGTTCGCCAGCTCCTCTGTCCCTGCTCCGCCTTTCGCCCAAGCTTCGGACAATGCTGCCTCCGCCCCATGCTCGCGGCAGTAGCGAAGCACATCTTCCAGTTCAGCTTCCGTATCCGTCGCAAAGCGGTTTACAGCTACTACAACAGGCACGCCGAATTTACGTACATTCTCAATATGACGCGCCAGGTTAGCGAATCCAGCCTTCAAAGCCTCTCGATTCTCCTCGGTCAGCGCATCCTTCGCAATTCCGCCATTGTACTTCAATGCCTTCACTGTCGCCACAATGACAACGACCGAAGGATAGAGCCCCGCCTGGCGGCACTTGATGTTCATGAATTTCTCGGCGCCCAGGTCTGCGCCGAAGCCTGCTTCCGTGACAACATAATCCGCGAGCTTCAAGCCAAAGCGCGTTGCCAACACACTGGAACAACCGTGGGCAATATTGGCGAAAGGCCCGCCATGTACGAGCACTGGGTTTCCTTCGATCGTTTGAACGAGATTAGGCTTAATCGCGTGGCGAAGCAGGACACACATCGCATCCGTCGCGCCCAGATCATCAACCGTTATAGGCTCACCTTCAATAGAGTAGGCGAGATGCATGCGTCCAAGGCGCAAGCGCAGGTCTGCCATATGATCTGCAAGACCAAGCACCGCCATGACTTCAGATGCAGTCGTTATCATCGAGCCATCCTCACGAACTGTGCCGTTGCCGTCGCCTAAGCCAACAACGGTGCGGCGCAGCGCCCGATCATTCATGTCCACCGCGCGCTTCCATAAGATGCGATTCGGATCAATTCGAAGTGCATTTCCATGGAAAATATGATTATCCAGCATAGCCGCAACGAGGTTATGAGCAGATGTCACCGCATGGATATCGCCAGTGAAGTGCAGGTTAATATCCGCTGCAGGAACGATCTGCGCCCCTCCGCTGCCTGTTGCTCCACCCTTCATTCCCATACATGGTCCAAGAGACGGCTCACGCAGCGCAGCGACGGTCTTGTGCCCAATGCGGTTCATGCCCTGTGTAAGACCGATCGTTGTCAGCGTCTTGCCTTCACCTGCTGGCGTTGGATTCATAGCTGTAACTAGAATAAGCTTCCCGTCCTGCTTCATGCAAATTCGTTCCCACAATTCATCGCTAAGCTTGGCGGCATATTTGCCGTACTGTTCTAGTTCATCCGGTACAATGTCCAACTGTTCTGCAATTTTAGCTATCGGTTGCATATTCATCTTCACCTGCTGTTCTATGATTTGCTGATATTATACTATGGAAATAGCTTTAACACGCAATTGACAGAATATTGTTAAATATTTCATATTCTTCTCCCCGTCACAATTAGCATACCACTCTAATCAAACTGTAGACTGCCACCAATATCACTCGCTGAACTCCAATAACCTAAACCAATATTGACGCCGAATCGCTCCTTATTCGAAGTCCGAACGATTCATAACAGTCTATATTTTCCATAATTATTGTATGATGTCACAACTTCCGACATATTACTGCGTAGAAGAATATACACTATATGACATATTCTGCCGAAAAGGAGATTCACTATGCAGACTGTGCTAATCATTGGGGCCACCGGCTTTATCGGAAGATATATTATGAAGCACCTCCTAGCTCATTTACACGATTGCCGAATCCTAGCTGTTACACGTTCGGAATCTCGTCTTATAGAAGTGCTGACGCAAATGGATCGGTCGAGCCTGCAGCACAGCAATGAGCGCGGCAATACGCCCTTCGATCGTATTATTCCACTCATCGGCGACTTGGATCTTCCCAATCTGGGCTTATCCGCGGATCATCGTGAGCTTGCTCTTACTGCGTCGGTCCTCATCCATGCGGGAGGACCAATGGATCTGGACATGAGCGAGAAAGAGGCAGATCGTATTCTGGTGCACGGCACTCGCCATGTGTGTCAGTTCATGTCGGCGATGTGCGAGTCTAACTCGCTGCGACATGTTATCTATATGGGCGGGCCTCTGAGCGTTGGCGAAGAAGCCCGCCCCATAAAGCACTACGAACGCGCGAAGCTGCGCGCGGAAGCGAACCTGCGGCAAGCGAGCGATCAGCTCGGCGTGCCGCTGTCTGTGGTGAGTCCGGGCGTCGTTATTGGCGACGCCCGGACTGGCGCTCACGAACAGCTGAGCAGCTTCGGGCTGTTCGTGAGCGCGGCGCGCCGCGGCTGTGCCGGCAACATGCCTGCCGGCCGCCGCGGCACAGAGTGGCTGCCCCTCGTATCCGTGGATACGGTGGCAGCCTATGTCGGAGCGCTGGTAAGCGAAGCTGACCCGCGCTCCGACACGTACCCGCTGCTGGACCCTATGGGTCAGCAGCTGCAAGCGAAGCAGCTCGCGCAGCGCATAGCGCGCGAGCTGCGGGTCGCGGCACCGCTGCGCTCGGTGCCGCAGCGGCTTATCGGGCGGTTCCTCGCATCACCGCCCGATAAGCCCTCACCGCATGCGGCCGCGCTTCCAGACACCAGCGCCACCGTCAAGCTTAGAGAACGTCACCAATTGCCCGTTCTCCACACCGAAGAGCTGCTTTCATCTGTCATAGCGGATGTCGATTACCGAATCTCGCATATGTCGGGTATAACCATCCGTATTCCGAAAATATCACTCGATAGCGCACTCGGTCCACCGAATGATATTCAACTCGCTCAAGGTCAAATAGAGAAGCCCACTCCGCTTCATCGCTATCTACCCGGTTATCTCCGTTCCGATCTACCGATAATTCGCGGGCAACGAGGCAGACTGGCAACATGGGAGATTGCTGGCGACTCTTCAATGCCGACCCTTGTATTTATACATGGCAATTTCAGTTCATCTGATATGCTGCTGCCGATTGCTCACTTCTTGAAGAACATCCCGATGTGGTTTCTGGACCTTCCAGGCTACGGGCGTTCGCCAAGCTGCGACCATGAGGATTATATGGAAGGAATTCACTTGTCCGTTATCGAAGCACTGCAATCTTCAGATCGGCCAGTGGTGCTTGCAGGACACTCCTTCGGCGGATTAATAGCCCATAAAGTATTCGAGCGTGCTCCTGAATTAATCGAACATCTACTTCTCCTGCATCCCATATTAAGTCCTGTCCCTCGTTTATATAAATACGAATGCCTTACCCGATTGCTTCTACGCTGGATGGCACCCTTTTTTATTATGAAATCCCTGCCTTTGATGGAGGGTAACAGACAGTACCATCATATACCACACGATCTCATATCCATGATCATCGAGGAACTCCGCTCGCCGCGGGTTAGATATGCAACTGCGAAGTCACTTGCGTTGTTATCCGATAAACAGACCTTTCAGTTTCAGATCAACTTCAACGCTTATGCTGAGCGAATCTCCATATTGTGGGGTCAACACGACGATACATTCAAGCTTCCCGCCGAAATATTGCCGCATCATATTACTAGAGTCCCGTTCGATCACTATTTGCCAATCACCCATCCGATCGATGCAGCTATTTGGATTCAATCTCGACTACATAGGCATATCAAGGAATATACATAACCTAAGCATCTCTTCAGATCGAACCGAAGCTGCCCTCCTCAGTTCGTTTTTATTAGTCAAATTAATATCTTATCCCGTTAATATATTTCGTAATTTATAACTTATATTTATTTATAATTATTATTGATAAGTAATTATTTTTGTGTTAGAGTAATATCACCTTATTGATAAACATTCTCAATAACGATGTACAGGAGGCTAGTCTATGAATGAACAGCAACACTTAACGACGAATCAAGGTGCGCCAGTATCAGACAACCAAAGCTCCAAGACCGCAGGTCAGCGCGGTCCCGTATTGCTTGAAGACTATCATCTGCTAGAGAAGTTGGCACATTTCGACCGCGAGCGTATCCCTGAGCGCGTCGTGCATGCGCGCGGTGCAGGCGCTTATGGCGTCTTCAAGCCTTATAAGAGCATGGCAGAGTACACCAAGGCGGCATTCTTGCAGGATCCAGAAGCTGAAACGAAAGTGTTTGTACGCTTCTCGACCGTTATTCATGGCGGCACATCACCAGAAACATTGCGTGATCCTCGCGGATTCGCAGTTAAGTTCTATACAACGGAGGGCAACTATGACCTCGTTGGAAACAACCTGCCTGTATTCTTTATACGCGATGCAATAAAGTTCCCTGACATGGTTCACTCCTTGAAGCCAGCACCGCATACCAATATCCAGACACCTGATCATTACTGGGATTTCATGTCCTTAACACCTGAATCAACACACATGATGTCATGGGTGTTCTCAGACCGAGGCATCCCGGCCAACTATCGCGAGATGGACGGCTTTAGCGTTCATGCCTTCAAATGGGTGAATGTCGAAGGGCGAGTACGCTATATCAAATACACCTGGAAGTCGCAGCAGGGTATCCGCAGCTTGACTGCTGAGCAGGCTGCTGAAGTCGGCGGTCAGGACTTTAACCATGCTACCCGCGATCTGCGTGAAGCTATCGATGCGGGCAATTTCCCCGAATGGGAATTGAATGTACAGATCATGGAACCAGACGGTGACGCGCTGGCATTCGACCCTCTCGATGCGACCAAGGTATGGCCGGAGGACCAATTCCCGCTTATGCCGGTTGGCCGCATGACGCTGAATCAGAACCCGACGAATTTCTTTGCGGAAGTCGAGCAGGCTGCCTTCTCACCTAGCGTGCTCGTGCCAGGCATTGAGCCTTCCGAGGATAAGCTGCTTCAAGGCCGACTGTTCTCCTATCCGGATACTCAACGTTACCGATTAGGCGCGAACTATCTGCAGATCCCCGTGAATTGTCCTTTCGCAGGCGTTCGCAACAATCAGCGTGACGGTGCGATGCAGGTTAATCAGAATCCGTCTCCTGCGAATTATGAGCCTAACAGCCAAGTGCCTGGCTATAAGGAAGCGCCTCAGTACGCGGAGAGTGAAATGCCCCTGCACGGCACAACCATGCGCCGCAAGATCGAGAAGACAGACGATTTCACACAAGCTAGCGAGCGATATCGCAGCTTGCTTCCAGAAGAGCAAGATCGCTTAGTGCTCAATATCGTCAACGATCTTAAGGTATGTCGACCAGAAGTACAGATGCGCGCCATCTGCAACTTCTTCCGTGCTGATGTCACGTTCGGAACTCGTTTAGCTGATGGAGTCGGAGTAGATATTAGCGCTTATAAGCAGCACTCATCTCAATAAATAACATTCCTTGAATAGAGAAAGGCGCATACCATTCCATGGTGTGCGCCTTTCAATCTTTATAAGCTCGCTAAACTACTCCAAGTCAAGCTTATAGAATCGCAATGCATTTGCTCCAAACAGCTTATCCTGATCCTCACGTGTAAAGTCCGCTGGCAGCGCTCGCATCAGCACATTCACCACATCTTCGTATCCTGCCGCCAAGAGGCATACAGGCCAATCGCTGCCGAACATAACTCGTTCTACACCGAAATGAGTAATGCACAGCTTAATATATTCATCGAAGTCTGCCTGCTTCCATTGAACATGATCCGCCTCAGTCACCATCCCTGACAGTTTGCAGAACAGATTCGGATACTGCGCCAACTCCTGCATTTGACTAGCCCACGGCTCTATAATTCCCTCCGTGATCCGAGGCTTAGCTATATGATCAATAACTCCGCGCAAACGCGGAACATGCTTCATCAGTTCAGTCAGTACATGCAATTGATCCGACTTTAGCAGAAGATCCACAGGCAGGTCATCCGCTTCAATCTCTTGCAGAGCTTTTATATATGCAGGCTCTAGTACTACGCTTGCGTCCGGCATGTCCTGAATCATAATGCGGAAGCCTACAAACTTCGAATGCTTGCGGAATTGCTCCAGATGCTGACGCCAATTCGTATCTGACAAGTCCACCCATCCTACTACACCTGCTATTGTTTCATTCTGATCAGCCAACGACAGCATATATTCCGTCTCTTCCAACGTCGCTGCCGCTTGAACCACAATCGTCTTATCTATGTATTGCTGCTTTAGGCTTGGAAGCAGATCTTTAGGTTCATAATCACGATATAACTTCTTCATATCCGGGGTCAACCAACCATAATCACCACGTTCAAGCTTCCAATAATGCTGATGAGCATCCACTCTCATATTAACTTCCTCCTTGCAAGCGTTATCAGATTATATCGTTATTGTATATAAACCAGATGCAAGATTACAGTGAGAAAACGAATATCTTGAATAATAATATGGAAACCACCATTAAAATAGACTGGCGCATCTCACGATGAACTATGACGCCAGCCTATCCAGTCTATTTATTACTAATGATTAAGCTTTATCCAAAACTGCAGCACCTGTTGAAGCTTGAGCAGGCTGATCGCCTTGCTGCAGTCCTTCTTTTGGATACAGGCTGTTGGAGGTTCGCAGCGGAATCTCACGCAAGAAGAAGGTCAGAACGGCTGCAATCACCAGCAGCGCAGATCCTGACAAGAATACAGTTGTCAGGGAAGAGCTTAATGCGTCACGAAGCATATCTAGCATTTGCGTGAAGAGTGATTGTACTTCATCTGGAAGTGCAGCCTGTATCTCCTCGAGCTTTGGCTGATCCAGCAGCGCTTGCGGATTCTGAAGCACTGCTAGATTCTTTGCTACCGCAGGATCCAGCTTCGTCATATCCACCTTAGGTGCAGATGCCATCGCTTCTTTAATATTGCCAGCTAATTTGGTAGACATGATCGTACCCATAACCGCAATCCCAATCGTACTGCCCAAGTTGCGGAACAATTGCGATGAAGCTGTTGCTACACCGAGATCCCGAGGATTTACTGCATTTTGTACGGTGATCGAGAATACAGGCATTCCGAATCCCATACCTACTCCAAATACAATCATACTAAGAACAGCTACCCATACGCTGTTCATAAAAGCCATGATGATCATACCACCGATCATAAATGGCATTCCCCATAGCGCGTAACGCTTGTATTTCCCTGTCTTCGTAATCCAGCGCCCAACTAAGGAACTGATAATCACCATACTGATCGACATCGGCATCGTAACATACCCCGAGTAAGTTGGCGCGATACCTTCAACGCCTTGAACGAAGAACGGCAGGTAGATTAAGGCGCCCATCATTCCCGCATTCATGATGAAACCAATCAAATTCGATAGTGTAACAATATCGTTGCGGAAGAGATACATGGGAAGAATAGGGCTCTTCACTCGCAATTCCACCATCACAAATATAATCATAAATACGAGCGCAGCCGTGAACATCCAGATAATTTCTGGAGATCCCCAAGCATATATTGTACCTGCCCATGAGAAACCAAGCAGCAGTGGAACAATAGTCAACGTTAAGAATAACGCACCCAAGTAGTCAATTGACTCCGATGCGCGTCGTTCGGTCTTCGGAAACATCGTCATTATCATCACGAATGCTACAATTCCAAGCGGCAGGAAGATCCAGAATACCCACTGCCACGGCATATTATCTACAATTAAGCCGCCAAGTGCAGGCCCGATCACGCTTGATACACCAAATACAGACATCATAACTCCAGTCCATTTGCCCCGTTCACGAGGTGCGAACAGATCCCCTACAGCCATAAAGGCAGAGGACATAATAATACCGGCACCAACACCTTGGATGCCTCGGTAAGTGATTAATTGAAATATATCCTTCGAGAAACCTGTCAAGAACGCACCTATAACAAAAAATACAATACCCGTCAATATAAACGGTTTGCGCCCATATATATCGGATAACTTCCCTACCAGAACAGTGGCAATGGTAGAAGTCAGCATATAGATCGTAATCACCCAAGTATAATGATCCATTCCGTTCAAAATTGCACTAATACGAGGTAACGCCGTACCTACGATCGTCTGGTTAATCGCAGAGAAGAACATAGCTGCAATAATCGCCAGCATGATCGATACTTTCCGTTTATGAGATAAATGCTCCAATCAGCTATTCCCCCTTCGTATTTTCAATCTCATCCAGCATACGTGTGAATATCCGCTGCAAATGCGCGATATCTTCCGGCGGCAAAAAATCTAGAAACGCTAACATCGTCTCTCTTTGCCGTACTTTTAACGAGTCAATTAACCTCTCGCCTTCTGTCGTCAATTGCAGTCGAACAATTCTACGGTCCTCTTCACTGCGATTCCGCTCAACCCAACCATACTCAACCAACTTATCCGTCATGCCTGTAATAGCTCCCGCAGTGACCGTCAATATTTCCGCCATCTCAATAGCCTTCATCGGTCCTCGTTGACTAAGCTCATACAGCATGCGGTGCTGCGACATAGACAAGTCCTCAGGTATGCGCCTTTTCCATTCCTGTGTCATCTTCTTGATTAGCTTCTTGAACAGGAGGGGAAGTTCAACCATCTGATCGTTCTCAGCCATTCAACAATTCTCCCTGCTTTATTAATTTAATATTGAATAATTTAATTCTAAATAATATGGCCGTAATGAAAAAATATCAAGTATTTTTTTCATTTTTTTCTAACTGTGGACCATACGTTCTGTCGCCATTCTCATTCATCAGGACACCCCTATATCCAATCTTTCATCGGAACAAATTCGTGACACATATGCGAAACGGATGACGAACTGGAGCCCAATAGGCGGTAGAGATCATGAAACCTCAGCTTATCGAGCCTGTATAGGCATACTCGATCCCCTTTGCTCAGAAACTGTACATCACGCTTTTTTCTTAGAATCTTTCATTGGTAGCACGACCAATCATCCAGCACTTCACTAGACATACTCGATCCGCTTATTTGTTTTGCTATCCCCCTACCTTATGTCCCTTCTACACTCCATTCGGGCACTATCCCCTTTGCTCAGAAACTGTACATCACGCTTTTTTCCTAGAAACTTTCATTGATAGCACGATCAATCATCCAGCACTTCACTAGACATACCCGATCCACTTATCCGTTTTGCTATCCCCCTGCCCTATGTCCTTTCTACACTCCATTCGGGTACTATCCCCTTTGCTCAGAAAAGATTATTACTCCCCTGACTAATTGGGATAGTACCCGAATGCTCTCTCAATATAGAGATCCTTGCTCTATGGTCACCCCTCCTTGCCCAAACTGTTCGGTTCACTTTCTATCACACCCTCTATACCCATTTTCCTGATGGATTGGAATAGTACCCGAACGGCCTCTCAATAGAGACCCTTGCTCTATGGTCACCTCTACTTGCCCAACCTTCTCGGTTCGCTTTCTATCACACCCTCTATACCCCATTTTCCTGATGGATTGGGATAGTACCCAAACGCTCTCTCAAGAGAGATCCTTGCTCTATGGTCACCTCTACTTGCCCAACCTTCTCGGTTCACTTTCTATCACACCCTCTATACCCCATTTTCCTGATGGATTGGGATAGTACACGAACGCTCTCTCAAGAGGAATCCTTGCTCTATGGTCACCCCTTCTTACCTGACCTGCCCTGTTCACTATCAATCAAACCTTGGCCCCACCCTCCTGATTAATTGGGATAGTACCCAAACACTCAGACAATAGGAATCCTTTTTCTTCACCTGATCGAATGGGATAATACTCAGATGCTCCGAAGATAGGAAGTTCCGATCGATGAACATACAGTTCATTTACACCCTACTATGTCACTATCACTTACGCCCCAAGCTTCCATTTCCTGATCAAGCGGGATAGTACCCGATTGTCACCACTAAGCGAATGAACTCCAACATAACGAGGGCTCACTCACGCAAAAAACCCGTACCTCCATTCGGAGATACGGGTTCATCACGCCGTTTATAATATAGACAAGCTAAACAGTTTAAGATTGTACATTCAGCGGTTTATCCACTAGGGGGTACGACTCCGTACCGATTTGAATTGTCGTTCCAATGGGCATTTCATATTTTTCGTTCAACGATATCGTGACGAGATTGAGCAGAGGGGATTCATCCTGCTTTACGTCTGTTGAATCAGGGGCTGAGGCGTCCGACTCTGTTCCCTTGTCAGTGCTGTCACCCGCTCCCGAGGGCTGGGTCTTATCTGCTCCACCTTCACCAGTACCGGCCGCTTTATCCGCATTTGCACCAGAATTAGCATTAGCATTAGTATTGGTATTGGTAGCAGCATCCGTTCCTGTGCCTGTTCCTGTACCTGCGTCCGCTCCATTAACAGGATCGGCCTCTTTCCCCCTATTAACGCTGCACGCAGAAGCAATCACCAATTTATCGTTCACTTTCTTACTTCCGTCAGGAGCCACAATGGTCAAGGTTTCGGGCTTAAACTCAGCACAAGCTTGTCCATCCTTGAATCCAAACACGAGCTGAGTTACCACCTGCTCCTTGCCCTCTACGATCTTACTTACCTGCTCTGCATAGACGATAGGCTTCTCCGCAACTATTGGTGGCGAAGTAGTGGTTCCAGGATTATCGACTGTGACTGGTGGAGCTTCTTTATCGAACACTCCTGCGGCTTGTAAGCCGATGAATGAGCCTCCTGCAAGGATAACTATCGCCAGCAAGCCGAATACTGCCTTTTGATTGCGTGTCAGCATACGCATTAACGGCGAAGCCAGCTCCATTCGAGCTTTGGCGTAAACAGGCTTGAGCGCCGATTCAGCTTGTTCAAAATACTGCTTGCGATAAGCTCGCTTCTTAAACGCCTCTTTATCATGCTTTTTGAAATACGTGATAATGGCAGCACTATACGAAGGCGATGGTTTACGCTTACGGACAAAGCTTGTATGCGACTCCGACCATTGCATGAACTGGTAGACGATCTCTCTATCAGCGGCATAGGATTGTAGGAAATGTAACAGTGCTCCGTACTCCACTAGACCTGCATCGCCGTCACGATAAAAGGCGAGTACGATGCGGTCGAATTGTGAAGGTACGACCTCACGGCTCAACCATTTGCGCCCAAGCTTCTGTACTTG
Source organism: Paenibacillus sp. EB106-04-04-XG159 (assembly GCF_058791835.1). Lineage (NCBI taxonomy): Bacteria > Bacillati > Bacillota > Bacilli > Caryophanales > Paenibacillaceae > Paenibacillus > Paenibacillus sp. EB106-04-04-XG159. Next base: position 56,815 of record NZ_JBYTDY010000010.1, read on the forward strand.
TTCGATCTCGGCATCCGATAAATCGTCAAACATCTTCATATCAGGCTGGCGCAAACTAAACCATTGGTAAGCCGCCAGCATCATAGCAGCTTTGGCTTGCACATCTGAGCCGAATCGAGCCGCCCATTCTCTTACCTCATCCGGTTGCTGTAAGAAACCGATCTGAAGCAGCTGTTCTTTCGTCAGCGATTCAAGATCAAGCTCTGTCAGCAAGAATACATTGGCGGCATAAGCTAAGTTCTCTATTAACGCAGAATCCGCAAGCTCAGCATCCTCCCATCTCGTACGTGGCAGGCGGCGCAGCTGTTCAAGAATCGCATTCACGACCGTGACCGGATCATTCTCTGGACGGAGCTTCTCCAACAAGGCAGTCTGCGCCATGCTCGAAAATGAAACGCTGCTCAACACCTGCAGATGCAAACTGCCCCATTCACATACGAGGTCAATGACATCTCCAGCTCGATCTGCTGTATCAAATTGCTCTTTCATATAAGGGTCAAACAGAGCCCCGGCCATTCCACGATTCAGTATGGTATCGAAAAATACTTTGCTGAAGGCATGATGTTTGCGAGCAACAGCGTAAATAGCCGCAGCCCGAGCAGCATCTTTATCGGCCTTCGCTTGGCTGATAGCATGAATGAACAGCGCAATGATCTGCCCCTCATGCTTGCCGCCGCTGATCCGATAATAATCCTTGAAGCAATCGGCAGCTGCAGGATCCAACTGTTGACCCTGCTTAATCTGATCATATTCACGATTCAGCAGAGCAACAAACAGGTCATTCAAGCGCTGCTTAGAGGATGGCGCCCCTGGCGTGTGCAAATATTCAAGCATCCCGCGCAGGACTGCAACCTTGTTCATGTCGTAAAGGGCTTCTTGACCCTCTTCGATTAGATAATAGACGCACAGCTCATGATAGCTCGCGATAGCGGCCTGACGAACCGGATCCATATCTCCAAGCATCTGATCCGCGAATTGATAGAAGCGTTCCGCCCGCTCAGGCTGATCCAGGTTGCTCCAAGCCAAGTCCAGATACGGCTGGTTAGGCAGCTCCGCATCGATATTCATCACGCGGCCGGAAGCAAGGTCAAACGTATATTCCTTCTCTGTGTTGCGGTCATTGGGGCGGAAGCTCCCTTTTTCCACGAACATGATATGAATGCCTCGCTTGCTCTGCAAATCCTTCACAAAGGTCATGAAGCCTAGTAATTTACGATATGCATATGGCAAGCTTGCAAATAATATAGTCAGCAGCTCACGCGCATGAACCGACAGTTGTTCGATCGGAACATCAAGCGCGATGTACACCTTTCTCTTACCTGCGGCGGACATCATAAATGCGAATAACAGCTGTTTGAAGATTCGCTCATCGATCTTCAAGGCCGCTAGACGCTCGCGTACTGATAAGGAGCTTCTAAAGCTCGCTTCTGACTTAAGCGGAATCTGATCCAATTCAGGAAGCTCTGTGCCTTGCTCAATATCGTAGCTATCAGCAAACGCCGCCTGCATCCAACCGCCATAATTGCTTATGATCTCAGCCGATCGTTCCGCCGGGATCACATAGTTATGCGTAAAGAAGGTGCTGCGCAGCCCAGTAAAGTCAGCGGATTGGTAAACGCTGCGCCCCATGACAATAGCACCCTGATCCGTGTGGAACAGATGCAGCGCATCAGGATAACGCGCGTTGTCTTTCTCTCCAGCAGTCGTCAACTCCATAGGCGCGTCATATACGCAGAACGGATGAAGTATCTTCTTGACGAAAGAGGCGTCTAAGCCTCTTGATACTGCGATTGTGTCATAGCCTTCAGTAGATCGAAATATTCCACGCCGTTCCCGTGTATACATTTGCTGCTGAATCTGTGTGGGAGTGTGGTGCACTATTCCTCTCTCCCTTCAATGTATTTCAGTTGATAAAGGAGCCATATGAATGGTTCATCTACTCGAATCGGACTCACAACGCTTTCCAGCTTCTGATTGACCGGATTGCTGCCAAGGGCTGACACTGCAAAGTAAGCAGTATTGGAGAAGTACACATCCATCGTACCCTTGAACGGACGATCGACCTTCTCGATGAAGCGTCGGATTTCGCCGTCAATATTTTCGAACTCAGTCAAGTTGAGGTAGTTGCGGTGGATCATATTTTTGAAAATGTTGCTGTTGGACTTAATGTACTCGCCATCCTCGTCCTTCAAGGAATGCAGCATGTCACTCTTCGCGAGCACAACTGCAGTCGGGATATCAGTCTTCCCTTTGTCCTCATAGGCAATAAAGTCGCCAAACATCGTCAACACGACATCCCGCGGCTCGTCGTACTGCGAGACCCATTCGCCTGGATTATCGCCGTATTTGATGCGAATCTTCTCGCGGATCGAGCGAATCTGCAGCGGATCGACCAAGAACAGAATCCCGGCAGAGTTCTTAATATGCTGCCCGTGCAATCCCAGATAGTCCTGATCCACCATCCCCTCGCCTGCTACATCAAAGAATACGAGCGTCAGCGGAGGCTTGGATTCATCCTTGAATACAAATTGAAAGATAAAAGGCTCCTGCATCTTCTCTTTCTGAGTGGATGCCAGCAGATCGCCGCGTTCAAACAACGGCTCTTCGTACAGCGTACGGAACTTGCGGCTGATCTCCGTATTGAGCGGCATGCAAGCTGCGTCAAAATGATCTGCCGTCATATGCTGCAGGGTATGAATCAGCGATGTCATGTAAACGGACTTACCCACCTGCGATGCCCCAATGATGGAAATGATATTGCTCGGCACCTTGCCTGCGGTAATAGGAAGCTCGTTATGACATTTCGGGCATAAGCGTTTGCGTGTCACGACACCATAACGATCGTTCAAGCCTACAATGACATGGTCAGAGTATATATGCTGCTCTTCTGGAATATCCCGCGGATACAAGATCGCTTCGATGTCATATACGGAATCCAGGCCAAATCGCTCGCGATAGCGATTTAGTTCTTCATCTTCGCCAAGCGCGTAGTTCTCGTCGTCCTCACGATGGTGCGCTGCGCGGAATACCACTTCATCGGGATGAAACTTGCTGAAGCAGTATGGACATACAATATCGTAAAATAAAGGCTTGGGAACAACCTCTTGCTTTCGTTTGAAAAAATTCAAGAAACTCATCGTTTACCTCCTCTGAGGAATAGGATTGCCTTCATCGGCGGCATAATCGATTCATCATTATGAGAACGGAAGGCGCAAGCGCTGCGTCCGTTCATCCTTATTCCGGTATGAGCTCGTATAGATGGCCATATCTTGGTCCATCCGTAAAGAACAGCCGTACGTATTCTTCCTTCCCGATCTCAATAGCGGGCAATACATTCTGTCCAGGCGCAAAATCGACCACGAACGGGTAAACCGTCCCGTCATCACGGCTAATCGGGTAGCCGCCTTGCTTCTTCACGTAGCAGAGCACTTCCTTCGATAAAGGAACCTCGGTCGTCACCTGAATGTGTACTGATTTGTACTTCTTGAATAAGCCGCCTTTCATGCGGATCGCATAGCGTATCTTGGCTTTGCCTGTGCTGACTGCCTGACGGTTGGCTCCGTCCTGTTGTCGAATGAGCAATTGCTCACCGTCCTCCATGACGCAAGCATACACCGTATACAGGATGCGGCCTATTCCATTAACTCGATCGTGGTAGCCGTTGTTAGCTTTATATTCGTCCTTCGTATAGAGCCGCAAGCCTGTGAAAGATGTCGGTTCTTCAACTCCGGCATCCGCATCCATCTTGCGGATATATACCGATTGTACGCCCGCTGGCCAATGCCAGCGGAGCGTACATCGGTCTTCGTCTATACTGCCGTTCAAGCCAGCAATAATCGGTGAGTCGTTATCCGCATCGATAAATTTCATGCTGTATCGGCCTCCTTGCTTCATGCAGCCGTCTAGAATCCACGGCTGCCTCTATCCTTCGGCTGCTCTGCGATGCCTCGCGCGGCGCGTGCCGCCCCTGCTTGACGCTGCTGGCGATACAGGCTGCCGCCGCTCTCCTTCACAGGTACGACAAGTGTGAACATCGTCATAACGCCGGCGAGCAGCAGGTCAGCCAGCAAGCGGATGATGCCATCCGGCAAGGACCAGCCGGTTAGGCCGAATTCGAGCAGCATGCCGGCGAGCAAGCCTGCTGCGGCTCCGCCAATGGCAAAGCTGCGCGCGAGATGGCGGTTGTCGAACACGATGCCGAGCGCGATGCCGATTGCTGCGCCAATGATAACGAAGGAAAGGATACGCAGCACCATATAATAAGCGCTGTCGCTCGTCGATCCGGTTCGTTCTGTCAGCAAGGTGCGGTCATCTATGTTGTCGTATATTTCTTGGAATACGAGTGACAAGTCATCCGCATTTGTTACATCGTAATATTGTCCGCCTGTACGACTTGCTATGGATTGCAGCGTGCCTTCACCGGAGGCATCTACCAGGCTCAGACCGATCGTGTTGATAGGTATCTTTTCATCGATGTACTCTGCCAGTATCGTGTCCACCTTAGAATTACTTACGCCGTCAGACAGCAGAATGACCATCGTGCCACGCTTCGAATCGCTCTTCTCACGAATATGATTCATCGATTCGGTTAATGCAGCGGCAATATTGGTGCCGCCGTCTGTCGGGGTTAACCCGTCGATCTTCGCGAAGAGCTCCTTCTTCGCCTCATCCGAGTTGGTCGGTGTGAAGGGCTGCACCAGTTCAGCACTGTTGCTGAAGGTAACAATAGCTACCTGCTTATCTTCGTCCATATTATTAATCAATGACTTGGCTGCTTCATAACGTCCATTGTCAGGATCCGTTCTCGTCATGCTGCCTGAATTATCAATGACCAGCACAATATCCTTTACTTGCTTCACGCCGCCCATATTAAGCTCATAGACGAACTCCAACACTGTACCTAACACAAGCAGCAGTACAAGCGTTGCGGGAACAAGCAGCTTCCACGATAATCCCGTGTACTGCTGTCGCCATGAGGAACCGCTTAATCGCGGCGAGATCATCTCAGCAATCAAGCAGAACAGCCCGATGCTAAGCGCAAGTATGCCCATATATATCCCCACTATAAATATGGTCGGCATATCGTCTATCAGACTGTGCAGCACATACTCTCCAATCGCGAAACCAACTGCTCCGCCAATAAGACTGAACAGTACAAGCAGTCCGTTTATTTTACGCTGCATATGACACGCTTCCTCCCCATTCATTCGAGACTCACACATCTCTGCCTCTATCAAGTTGCTTCTGAATTAGCGGTAATATTAAGCGCCATTCCGCCTCCTTCAGCAAGAGAAGGCGATATACGAGAGTCAATCGCACTATAGCTGCTACCCTAATTATATCACCTCTGGACAGCAGCTACAGCTTTACGAATTGACTATTAAGGTGCTTACTATAAATTCATCTCACCGAATGGCGCCTTGAATTACCGCTATTTCATCGCTGCTATCGCAGCACAGGCAATTGATCCGGATCTATGCCATGAAAGGCGTATCCGTTCTGTACATAATGCTCATAGTATACTTTGCCATTGCGATAGAACATCAAATCTTCCAAGTGGAAGCCGCCCATCATGTTTAGCTTCTCCACGCCGCTGCTCCGCTTCTCATGGACACAGCCGAGCTTATAAATGCGCGAGGTCTCATCTGCACCAAGCGCATAACGAACGAACTCGCTCGTGTTGTCACCGAAGAAATACTTCTCCTCGTATCGATGCTCATGCGTGTAATCCAGCAGACGAACATGAATTCCTGCCTGCTCTTCGAGCCTGCGGTAAAGCATCTTGAACAATTCGTCCTTCGACAGCACCTGCCGATTGCTGTATTCCACGGTGACATTGGCACGGTGCAGCAGCTCCTCTTCGAACGTTAAGCGAAACGGCTCCGCCGTCAGCAGCACTTCACGGCACACGGTAATCAAGCGGGTCATGAACGCTTCCTCACCTGCATCGAGCAGCTGTGTGATGCTGCCCATATATCGCTCCTCGAAGAACGCATTTGCCCCGCGCTTCGATTCAATCTCTTGCATCACTTGCTCCGTGACGCGTTCATAATACTCCATAATGTTCTGCCCGATATAATCATCGGCTGAACGAATGCTCGCTTGCGCCGCTTCGCGCAGCGTCTCCTCCATGGCGCGCATCCGGCTCACCTGCTGCTTGTAATGACCGTGCAATCGCAGAAGCTCCGCCTCATAGCGGCGAATGAGCTTTAGCTCGGTCTCCAAGCGCAGGATGTCCAGCTTCTGCCGATATACGGCATCGAAGAAGGCGCGAATGAAGCTGCGCACATTGTGCTTATCCATAAGCGGCAGGCGCTGAAACGACAGCTCTTCCACCTTGCTGTAGTAGATCTGCTCCAGCTCGGCACGCGCCGCTTCGATCGCGCGGGTCGTTTCCCGCCCGGCAGCGCTCAGCTCCTTCATCACACTCTCGGCTTCGCCGTGCTCATCTGTCCAAGCATAGAGATGAAAGAAGCCAACCTGCGGATGTGTAGCCAGCTGATGCTGCAGCGTACGCTGAATCTCCTCAGCCGCATCCATCCGTCTGACGGCTTCCTCCGCCTCCCTTGCAAGATTCTCATGGAAGTATGCGCGGCATCCGCCTCCGAACAACGCTTCCTCCGCTTCCTGCAGCGTCATTCGCTTCAAGCTGCTGTAGCTAACCGGATGCGTCATAATGCCCGCCATATCGTGAATGCGCTCCGCATCCGGGACGGCCGCCTCCGCGCGCGCTGCGAGAGCGTGCGGATCGACACCGAACATCGCCAGCTTCTCGCGGTTGCTCCATTCAAGCTCCACATTCATTCTCTTCATGAGCTTGTTAAAGAAATAATACAGCACGGCCATCGCAATGGAATGGTTCGGCCGTTTCACCTTCGCAAACCCTGCCGATACATAACCTTGCCGGCCTGATTCCGTCATGATGTTATTCTTGAATGATGTATTGTTATAACCGCCGACATTCAGATCATAGGCAGCATCCTTCTGTCTCCGATTCTTCAGCAAACTGATGTGCGAGATCATCTCGTAGTTATCCTGCATGCCGGTTGGCGATGTGATCCCGCGTTCGTCCTTATCAGACAGGACGTAAACGAGATCGAACAGAGGTGCAGACGAATGCTTAACCGGAATCGCGATCCCGTCCTCCGTCACCTGAAGTGATGCAGCAAAAGTATAGTCCAGCTGCTGCATCCGCTCCAATTCACGCAGGAACGCGACACCTACTGAGCTCGTGTAGCCGAATGCTTCCACCTGATCGCGCTCATAAATGAGCGCATACAGATCCATCTGCACCGACTTAAACGACTGACTGAAGATGGACTGTGCGAGCAGGCTGATCTCCGGGATCAGTACATTAAGCGGATCATCGACTCGCGTAATGACAGAGAGATGAATGCGGTCAAATGATGCATATAACCGGCCATAATCCGCTATGTTCATGCTGACCTGCCGCAAGATGCGATTCAGATCGAACAGATGTCGATCCTCGTCATAAAAATGACGGTACACATCCTGCCGATACGTCTTCCCTTCTCGCTTCTCTTCCGGCAGCGAAAAGGCGATGCGGCTCAAGCGCGAAGCATGGCCCTGCTTAGCCGCATTCGTTGGATGGCAGCCCGCAGACTGCTCGCTGCCAGCAGAGCGTGATGTAACATGTACGTACATCACGCCTGCGCTGTTGTCCCATTTGCGCTCATTCACGCGCATGATTGGATCTATGGCCTCTTCCGTCTTGTCGCCAATGAACAAGTACACAGTCGGATAATGAATGCTGCTCTGGTCATCGCCTTTGCCGGTCAGCTTATCTTCCGCTGCCGAGTATTCAGCTGCGTAACGTTCCAGTAGCTGTTTCGTCATCGTCTATTTCAACTTTCTGCGAATCGCATGTAATTTCGTTGTCATCTGCTTGTAGAACTGATAAGTATCCTCTCCGTTCGCAAGCTCGATCTTCTCGTATTCCAAGCGATCGCGCGCGTCGAGATAAGTCTCGTACAGCTCATCCAGCTTCTCAAGCAGAGGCGTGATATCTTCGGAGGCGGTCATCTCCGTATCACGGCGCGATGCTTTGCGCATCAAGGTGCTGAGCTTCTTCTCATCCAGCTCGCGGAAGCGCTCGAACACCTCAAACTCCACATAGTCGCGGCTCTTCATCACATTTGCGAATGGCTCCCATGCTTCTTCCTCTTCGTCGCGATCGTACACGTACAGCGCGCCTTTCTTCGTGATCGTGCCTGTGTAAATCGCCTCGATGAATTGGTCGAACCACTTCTCCTCGTCCTGATACTGGCCGAGCACCTTCTCCAGCTCGGCGATCTTCGCTTCGATCGCTGTATATTTCACCAGCTCTTCGCGAACACGCGCGATCAGCTCAGGCGAACGAATCAGGTTCTCCTTCGCCAGGTCCTCCGTGATGCTGCCGAAGATATCCTTCGTGCCCGTCTGTTCAAGCCCGCCTGCAAGCAGGCGTTTCAATTCGACGACGGCACGCTTCACTTCGCCGAGATTCGGCTTAGGCAAGGTCAGCTGCATATCATAGCTTCCCATCAACGCCTCAAGATCAAGCGGCTTCGTGAAGACGACCGCATAGCGGTTGCTCGTGTTCTGATCGATATCCTTCTCGCGAACAACACCAAACGCAAGCGCTCGCTCATACTCCGAGCGCACGCGCCCATTATAGGCTTGCACACGTGGGTTCACGTACGTGTCCCCCCATGACTTCTCTGGAATCGGCGACGGCAGATACGTCCAGTTCCTCTTCTCCGTCTGCACGAGGTGACGGCCGATGCCTTCCTTCTCCAGAATCGTGCGCTCATAGCTCTCCTCGTACACCTTCAGCGGCGTATATACGAAGAGCGGCACGCCGTTGCGTGTATTGAGCCAGAAGATGCGGTTCTTCACTTCGCTCTCTTTGATCGTAAAGTGAGACTTGCCCACCGCATTATTCTGGTAGTTGCGAATTCCTTTGAGAATGCTAGGCGCGTTCACAGGCACCGATACGAAGCCCCATGATGGGAAGTACAAGCTTCCCGAGCTGTTGCTTAGGTGGAACACCGGAACAGCCTCTTCATCCAGCTTGCTCGCGATGTTGCGCTCCACAAACTTCTCGATCGACTCTTCATGACCGAATTTCATAATAAGGAATTCTTCCATTGACTGTGTGATCAGATCGCCGAACTTCAGCGTCAAGAAATCAGAGATATTGCTGACAATGTCAATCTCCTGCTCCTTCACCCATTGATTCGAATGTTCCAGCAAGGACAGCGAGAAATCTCGAATCAGATCATCTACTTCCTTCTGCTCCATCACTTTGCTGATCACTTTCGAGATGTCCGGCACGCTGACGATATTCCAGTAATAAGTGCGATTACCTTTGTGGTCTGCCTGCTCATCGCCGTTGATCAGAATGTCGCCATTTTTCTCAAAGATCGAGTTCAACGCATTCAAGATTTCGGTAAATACGTTATAGATTCGATTGTTCTCACGGTTCAAGAGCTCATACAGGTCCTCGTAGAACTCAATCATCTGCTCTGTCCGCTCGACATCCGCGTGCAGCCAATATTCATCAATCTTCGCCAGAATATAGGCATTCTTCTTCTTATCCTTGGAGACAAATGCGCTCTTCGCATCTCCTAGACGTTGATAAGCCAGCTCATTCGCGTCTTCAATATCGCGCGGGATGCGGTGCAGATTCTCACGCAGTGTCTCAATATAAGAGAGCAGCATCTTCAAGAGACAGAAGCCCTTCTCGGTAAAGATCATGCGGGATACGTAGAACGGTCCTTGCTCCGGATGCAGGAACATGCGGCGAATCTGATCTGTAAACTGTCCCGCGATCTCGCCAGGAAGCTGCTTCTTCGCCTTAATATACTCTTCGCGCGCACGCGTCAGGAACGTTTGCTCGAGCTCGGTATCCATGTTGATGACCTGCGTCTTGATCACGTTGCTGTAGCTCATGCGCTCGCTGTTCTCGAAGCCAGGCAGCGGCTCTGGAACACGGGATTCGAATGTCTTAATCATCGAATCGAGATCGATGCCGAGCTTGCGTGCAAACTTCTCGACATCCTCCTGCGTCGGCGCTTTCTCGAACATCTTCTCCATCTTCTGGAACAAGCGGTATCCGAGATACGTCGTCATTTCTTCAATCGGCAGCACCGCGGAAGAAGCACCGATGATGTTGTACTCATAGTTCGCTGGGTACACCTTGTTCATCTGCGCGATGTTTGTCCGAATATTGCTGATATAGTCATGGATCGCGAATTCCTCGCCTGACTGCTTCTCTTCGCTTGATATAAAGTTCGTAATATTCTCTGCTGTTACGTTCATCGTGTAGTCGTACGCATTTTCCAACAGCTTGCCTTCTGTATTCGTCGCTGAAATGAGATGGCACAGATTGAAAGGCGGCAGCGGTGAATTAACCGTCAGGATGTTGCCGTACTTCTGCTGGAAACGCTCGCTGCGGCTGTCTACATTCATCCAGTAATCCAGCTCTTTAAGGGCGGCGTAGCCGTTCTTCTTGATATATTCGCGCGTATGCTCGCTCAAGCTCTTGTTGGACAGGTTAATGTCCGGTGTAAAGAGATAGCCGAGTGTATTCACGCGGTCAATGCCGGCAGAGCCGTGGTCGCGTTCGATAATGCCGCGCACGATATAAGCGATATCCAGGAAGCATCCGCTGCCTGTTCCGCCTGATAGGCCCGTCAGCAGGAATACCATCAGCTTCTTATTTGTACCAACCGACAGCGTCTTGATCTTCTTGTCGATTGCTTGTACAACTTGATTAATCTTGGTGAACAAGAGCAGTCGTCCGGCTTGGCGAACGCCCGCCGCGCCGTTCATACCGTCGGTGATGCTGAGCTCCGGTGACAGCCAGTCGGTAATGTACGACTCCAAGACGCTGCGGTTCTGCAGCAGTCCGCCGATCTCCGCATTGGAGAGCAGCACAAACTCATTGATCGGGTCAAGCCCGATCCCTTTATAGCGCTTGCCGCGATCCTGCTCATTCGTTTCAAATGCCAGGAATTCGACATTGTTCGGCTTCTCCAGCTTCTTCTTGGACAGCGGATCTTCCGGCAGCTTGAATCTGCGGTTTATTTGGTATTTTAAGCGCAGCAGCGCGTCAATACCAGTTCCGCCAAGACCAATGATAAGAATCGGGTTATCAATCGTATCTACCCGAATCTTCTCACTGACGATCCCTCCGCCCAATGATACGTCTAGCTGCTGAATATGCTCTCTTACGATTGGTTTCAACTTACTTCCTCCTCCGACTAATACGGATTGCGGCATTCGCCGCTTATTTCAAATATTCGATCAATATGGTCTTATCTACGTTAGCAAGCGGTACCGTCACACGGTCGCCGCTCTTTAATTCTACACCTTTGCTTGCATCAATAGCACGCCCTGACTTCTCAATCGTGCTTGCAGATCCGTTCTTCAGCACAATTCGGTCCTGGCTGCCAGGTGTAAAGAGGATATTCTCCGTCTCCTTCAACTCTGGAGCCAGCTGCAGCAGCTGATGCAGCGTGAACTTGCCCTTGAACGCGGTCAGCTTCTTATACTGCGGGTACGTCTTCTCGCCCGTATTCTCGTCGCGAATCTCGATGACGAGCTGGCCTACGAAGCCGCGGTTCGCCTTCTTAACGGCTGCCATGATGAAATAGGCAGCGGCCGCTATCGCAAGCAAGCCTACCGCACCTGCAATATACATCCAGACCGGAGTGGATTCCTCCTCCACTTGATCTGGCGCTGGCGTTGTTCCAGAAGCGTCCGCTGCGCCGCCCGCCTTCGCGCTTACTTTGATCGGCTCCGTCTCACGGTAGAAGCTCTTCTCCTCTGCGCGTACGAGCAGCTCATAATCGTGCTTCTCTGCGATCTTATAGCTGCCGCCGAAGTGGTCGCCCAGATTATCCAGCTTGATCTCTTCCGACTTGCCCGTATCGAGGTCCTTCACAACGAGAGCGGCATTCATGTTCTTATACAGCTCATTATCCTGAAGCTTCTGGCCGTTGCTCATCAGGTACGAATTGATCTCAATCTTATCGCCCTTGCTGTATTTCTTGGACGGAATCGGGTCCATCTTCAGCTCCAGGTCGTAGTTGAACACGAGATTGATATCGATCTTGTCCTGCGGTACCCCCTTGACCTGCAGCTTCCAGTCGCCTTCAGCAGGCTGGAGCAGCTTGATCAGCGAGTAGCTCTTGGACTTCGACAACAATGCGCTGTCCGACGGCACGGCCACGCTATTACCCGAAGGATCCGTCAGCTTCACTTCAACAGGCTTGGAAGACATGATCGAGATATTCGCTTCCAGCACGTTGGCATTCGGCACATTGACCGTTACCTCTTGATAGCCGCCAGTTCCTGTCAGCGATTGAACTGGTACGATGTTGAGCTTCAGATGGCTTGCAAAGATCTCGCTCAATATTTGCGGCAGATCATCCGCAGTGTCTGTTGCAAAGGACTTCCCGCCTGTCTGCTTCGATATGTCCTCGAGCGGCTTCTGATTCAGATTGCCGTCCGCATTGAGCCCGATCGTGTAGATCGGTATGCCCTTCTGCTTCGCGTCCTCTACCGCTTGCTGCAGCTCTTTATCAGACTGCTCTTGCGTACGGTTCCCCTTACTGTTCAAATAATTGTTGCCATCTGCCAGCACCACGATCATCGGCTCATGCGCAGGATCGGCTCCCTGCTCAAGCACCTTGACCGCTTCTTTCACCCCAACCGCGATATCTGTATAAGCCCCACGATTGAGTCCGTCAATGTATTCCTTCAATTCTTCTTTGTCAGCGGCAGATTCAATCGTCAGCAGCGCCTTTTCGCGCTCGATCTTATCCGTATACGCTACGATGCCTACCTTATCTCCCTTGGTAGACAGCATATCGATAAACATCTTCATCGCTTCATTGCCGATCTTATTGACATCGCTCGTATTCATGGAATTACTCACGTCGATGACGAGCATAGCGTCGATCTGTGAGGCTTGCGGCGCTGCTTGCGCCGCGGGCAGGCTGCCTGCTAACGGCAGCAGCAGTAGTGTAATGATCCATACAATATACAGGGACAGGTGTCTTCTCCGTCTCATAGTTGAACTCCTTTGTTGTGAAATGAGATAATATAAATACACGGATGCGTTATAGGCAATAAGCCTCACATTGCCGCGAAGAAAGCTTACTATTTATACCAGAGCTTTATCATATGATAGTATTATTCAGCTCAAACTTCAACGTAGCGCATAACAGCTGGGCGGACCTAATAGGCGAAAAGTCATAGGCTCCTCCCATTAACAAACTCCTGTTATAGAAAGGATTGTAATATGGTTGCATACGCATGTATAGGAATTATGTTTCTTTATGCCGCAGTGAAGTCAACAACCTACTTTTTCCGGCATAAGAACACGCCTACTTCCGATGATATCGATCGTCGCTTGCTTACGATACTGAATCGCGAAGGTGAACGGTCATGAGTGCTAAGAAGCCCGTACAGTTCCATCCTTATAATAAGACGCGATATAGGGTGCAAAGGTTAAAAGTTTGCAAACATTGCAACACTTACACTGTTCTGCCTGCAGAACAGTGCACCAACTGCGGCAAGAAACAGATCATATCCGTTGAGCAGCGCGCCGCGATTCTTGCTCGCCGCTCGTTGCAATCGCATCTGCTCCTTGTGGTTCTGATCTCGCTCGTCGCTGTCCTGTTTAGCAATACTTTCCTACAGATAGCGCTGTCGCTCACAGCAGGAGTCGTATGCACACTCACCATGTGGTACTTCCAGCGCAAGGCGATACCCTATGAGACAACTCGCGAGCTGGATAAGCTCATAAAGCGGGATGAATCCAACATCGTGAAAGGCGTATTTCGAGATTGGGAATCCGCTATCGGGCTGTGGAAGACGGAGCCAGTGAAGTCATACGAGATGCTGCGCGAGATCAGCACCGTGCAGCGCAGCAGCACGATTCGCCTGCAGCAGATTGCGCTGCTCGATTCTTTCATTTTACGCAAGGATATGGAGCTTCAGCTTGAACCGCTTCTGGTGTCGCACTTCGAGCCCATGCTTGCAAGGTATATCGGCGAGCTTGCTAGAGTCAAGCGCGATCTCATTAAAGAAAGAGCGCTCCGTTATGTGACGACCTATGAGATTGAGTTCTATGAAATGGAGCAAGGAACCGAGATCTTAACAGCAGTTGTCGGCGCTGCAGTACGCATGAAGCACTATGTTCAATTGTATCCGAACTTTATTGCTCGCTACGCGCGCTATCTGCCGAAGGATCGCTTCCTGCGCCTCTATAACATCATCGGTCAGAACAGCACCCAGGATTGGGGCGGATTAAGAGATGAAGTCTATCAGATTTACAAGGAACAGTACCAATGGGACCCAGATTTTCAATCTCAATGAAAAGGATATACGATATGACGAAGTTACGGGTGCTGAACCCTCGGAATATGTTGATTATTTTATGCGTGATTGCGCTGGTTCTTATTGGCGTTAAGGGCGTCAACATCTCACGGAAAATATCCGCAGTCACCCAAGCCGAGCAGTTGTATAACGATAAGCAACTCGTGGAGGCCGAGGATTGGTATCAGCAAGCGCATCGGAATCGCTGGATCGATTATAAGGAGCAGGAAATTGATGCGCGCTTGCAGGAGCTTGCTCCGATCACCTCGATCAAGGAGCAGCTGCTGGTTGTCCGTCGCGATGCGGAAGCTGCTGTGAGCGATTCTGACTTCGAATCGTTTATGAACACATACAAGAAGCAGCAGAACGTGCGCAATTCTTATGTTGGTAATAATAGCCCATTCGAAGCCTATTATCGTGAAATATCAGAGTCATACGGCATTTCGGATAGCATCATAGCTGGGTTTGAATATTTCAAGAAGCATTTTGATGAACAAATGGCTCATAATCTGGAACAGGACAGCTACGAGGATGAATCGTTCAAGGCGAACCTGCTCCGCATTCCAGATCTCTATTATGGAGGAGCGGAGAAGAAGTCCAGTCTGCTCGCCAACAAGTTTGAGAGCTATGATGGGCGGAAGCTGTCCCGTCTTGGGGCTTCTGGACAATTTAACCATATGCTCGATGAGGCGTCGTCTATGCTGCGCAGCTACGAAGAGCTGAATTATTATGCTCCTTGGCTGGCGAAGCAGGTGGAATCAATCGCGAGCACCGTTATGCAAAAAGATGCTGAACAGGATCATGTTGAAATTTATATCGCTCATGCTAAGGCATATGCTTCATTCGCCGAGAACGCTGGAATCAAATCCGGCATTGCTGGAAGTGTCGAGAAGCAGATCAACTCCTGGATGAAGAAGGCCGAACGGTATGTATCCAGCGGAGAATATGAGGCGGCGATTAAGCTGTACACGGACTTGGCGCCTTATCGGGATACTTCGGCCGACATTCAAGCGGCTCGCCTGGCTTGGGCTGTCGCTGAGCCTGTCCGTCTGTTGGAAAGCGTTGACCCTAGTCAGAATTATAGCCATGTTGTTGGCGGAGGGAATCGCTTCGGTACACAGGCTTATGCTGCAGGGGTTGATGACAGTAGTCGTGTGTACTTCGCAAGTTGGGAAGGCGGCGATGAGAGCGTTCGCGTGCTGACCAGCAGTCCGATTCCAACGAACTCTGCCGTCACGAGCTTAACGATTGAAGATGCGCTTAGCAAGAAGAAGCCTGTCCTGCTGCTCGTATCCGAATCGGTAACTCGCGAAGCCACCTATACGCTGCTGCAGGTGACAAGCAAGGAGATTAACACGCAGTTCCAAGTCGAGGCCGACAGCTTAGAATTAGTGGGTGACAACAAGATTAGGGTGACGAATCCGAACATAAAGGGTGCTGAAGGCGGCGTTGCCACTTATCGCTTGCTCCTGGGCCAATACATTTATACTGGCATGGAACATGAAGATACTGCATTCGATCATGAGGGCAATGTGGATACTAACGCAGGTGCTGGTAAAGGTCACGGTCACGGTCACGGTCACGACAAAAGATCTGACGCTGGCGCTGAGACTGGCTCCGATTCCAGCATGTCGCCAGAGATGGGATACCGTGATATTCAAGTGAATGATCTGATACAGCACCAACATGAGAAAGTCCGCTTCAGCTGCGAGCTTGTAGAGGGCGGAGATGGTGCCATCTACGCGGTCATGGGAGACAGCTTTATCGCATTGAACGGCGATTTGCCGCAGACGAGCGGCACGATTACGGTGATGGGCAGCTTCAATTCATATACGGAAGTGCTCATAAGCGATCAACTCGTCAATATCCCTAGCTTCGATGTCGAGGCTGTAGAGTAATGTTGGACTGCCTATTGCGCGGGCAGTGGCGGGGCTAAGACGTCGTTTTCCGACGTCTCAACCTTCTCGCAAGGCCTTTTTGAGTCTGAGATGTCGGTTTTCGACGTCTCAGACTCTTTTATCGCTGGCGCGAGGGCGTTTATGGGGCTGAGACGTCGTTTTCCGACGTCTCGGCCTTCTCGCAGGGCTCTTTTGAGTCTGAGATGTCGTTTTTCGACGTCTCAGGTCTCGCATGGGTGACTCACAGCGCGCGCACACGCACAAAAGTAGACTTTTCCATTTTACAGTGTCATATTATTAATAGATAATAGATATTTCATTAATGAAACGATCGGGAGGATGACTTATGACAAAATGGCTGCTTCCTGTAGCAATATTAGCGATGGGCATACTATATATTTTCTTTGTACCCAATCTTACTCTATTTAAGCTGATTCCAATGTGCCTCATTCTGATTTACGCTTATTTGCAGAGACCTGATTCGAAAGACCGCTACTTCCGGCTTGCGCTTGTTGGACTGTTCTTCTGTATGCTGGGGGACGGATTCATAGAGTGGTCGTTCGTGGCCGGACTCAGCGCATTCTTGATCGGACATCTCTTCTATGCAGGAGCATTTCTAACTAGATGGCGATTCTCATGGCCGCGCTTTCTGACGATTATCCCTATCGCGGTGTACTTCTTCTTTATGTGGAGTGAGCTCCAGTCAGCTCTCAAGCTTAACAACGAAGAAGTTCTGTTAATCCCTGTGCTGTGCTATATGATTGCTATCTCCGTTATGGGCTGGCTGTCCATCATGACCGGCAGCAAATGGGCGATCGTAGGCGGCTTGCTGTTTATGGTATCGGACTCCATCCTAGGCTGGAATATGTTCGTTTCAGATGTGGCTTACGCGGATACATTAATTATGATCACTTATTATTCAGCGCAGTTCTTGATTGCGCGCAGTATCTATAAGAAGCAGATCCGATATGCCCGCATCGGACAGTTTTAATGAAATCGTATGAATACATACAGGCTATTACCATGTACATAAAGTGCACGGTAATGGCCTGTTTTTCATTTCCGATCTTATGGGTCCACTCGAATAACAGCCTCGCAATACCTTTCACTAGACATACACCCCGGCCCACCTAGGAGAATACCCTAACCAATAAGAGGCATCCGCAATGCCTTAATTTCGATTTATCCATGTTCATAACGTCACTGAAAGATCCTATTTACAACAGAAGCTGGAAGGAGTAGCATCATGCAAATTCATGTCGTGCAACCCGGGCAGACGTTGAACGGCTTATCCCAAGCCTACAGCATCTCTGCTCAAACGATAGCGGAAGCGAACCAAATCCCGCAAGACGCTCCATTAGTCACAGGTCAGTCGCTGGTCATCCCTATTGTTGGACAGTATTATTGGGTACAGCCTGGCGACAGTCTCTATACGATCGCTCGCAAACACGGTACTACCGTAGATAAGCTTGCCTCTGTCAATCGACTGGATGTCAATAAACCGCTGCAGGTCGGAGTACGTCTCTATATTCCCCCCGCTCCGCGAAGCAAGGCCGAAGTCAACGCCTACATTGAACCAAGAGGAGATCAAGTATCACAGGACCTCACTGCAGCCGCCAGAGAAACAGCGCCTTATCTTACCTACTTGGCTCCTTTCAGCTTCCGCGTCAATCGAGACGGATCATTGAAGGCTCCGCCACTGGGGCAATTGCAGGACATCGCCCGAGAGAACAATGTCACGATGATGATGGTGGTTACCAATCTGGAAAATGAACAGTTCAGCGCGGAACTGGGGCATGAAATCTTAACGAACGAGCAGGTGCAGAACACAATGCTCGACAACATCATGAAAACAGCTCAAGAGCTGGGGTTTCGAGATATCCACTTTGATTTCGAACATCTGCGCCCTGAGGATCGAGAAGCCTACAATCGATTTCTAAGAAAAGCGGCTGAGCGGATTCATGGCGCGGGGTATCTGATGTCTACAGCGCTGGCTCCAAAGACAAGCGCCGCGCAAACTGGAGAATGGTATACAGCTCATGACTATAAGACGCATGGAGAGGTTGCTGACTTTGTTGTAATTATGACGTATGAATGGGGATATAGCGGTGGTCCTCCGATGGCTGTCTCGCCTATTGGACCTGTTCGCCAGGTGCTGGAGTATGCACTCACGGAGATTCCAGCGTCCAAGATCATGATGGGACAGAATCTATACGGTTATGACTGGACCTTGCCTTATGTGCAGGGCGGCCCATACGCCAAGGCGTTAAGTCCCGTCGCTGCCACTAATCTTGCTCGAAATAGAGGCGTACCTATCCAATACGATCAGAAGGCGCAAGCGCCCCACTTCAGGTACACAGATGATGCGGGCAAAGAGCATATCGTCTGGTTTGAGGATGCTCGCTCGATTCAAGCCAAGTTTAACCTATTGAAGGAGCTCCGCTTGCGCGGCATCAGCTACTGGAAGCTCGGCTTGGACTTTCCGCAGAATTGGCTGCTTATCGATGACAACTTCAATGTGGTGAAACGTCAATAAGATGCCAAGAGTAAAGACAACAGCATAACAAAAGCTTTCGAGGAGCAGGATCTGCCGCCGCGAAAGCTTCCGTATGATCGATATGCGCTTATTTGCGCTATTCGCTGATTGCCATTGGAGCCGCAATCCGCTCCATCCCATACATGTAAGGCCGCAGTGCTGCTGGGATTCGGATCGAGCCATCGGCTTCCTGATGGTTCTCCAGCAGCGGGATCAAGATACGCGGCGAAGCGATGGCCGTGTTGTTCAAGGTATGGGCATACTGCAGCTTGCCCTCCTTGTCACGGTAGCGAATGTTCGACCGCCGCGCCTGAAAGTCATGCAGGTTCGACGACGAATGAGTCTCACCATAGGCCTGCCGGCTCGGCATCCATGTCTCAATGTCGAACTGCTTATACGTCTTCTGCGACATATCGCCAGTACACACAGCCATAACACGATAAGGCAGCTCTAACAGCTGCAGGATCTCCTCCGCATTAGCTGTAATCTCCTGATGCAAGCTCTCCGATACTTCAGCATCGGCTTCACACAGGATGACCTGCTCAACCTTGGCAAACTGATGCACACGATAGAGCCCCGTCACATCCTTGCCTGCCGAGCCGACTTCGCTGCGGAAGCAGGTCGATACAGCCGCCAGTCTCACTGGCTCAGCCATTTCCACGATTTCATTAGCGTAGTACGAGACGAGCGATACTTCCGACGTACCTACAAGCCATTTCCCCTCATCAACAAGCTCATACGTCTGATCCTGCCCAAGCGGGAAGAACCCTGTATGGGTCAGTGCTTCCGTCCGCACCATTAACGGCACATCCAGCAATGTGTACCCTTTGCGAAGCAGCAGATCCACCGCTAATTGCTGAACAGCGCGGTGCAGCAGCACACCCGCTCCCTTTAAATAGTAGTTTCGCGATCCGGCCGTCTTTACCCCGCGCGGAATGTCGATCATGTCGTGCAGCTCGCCGAGCTCTACATGATCCTTGATCTCATAATCGCGCGCTGGCGGTTCCCCTACACGCTTCACTTCCACATTGTCTGCATCCGAGCGTCCGATCGGGGTATCCGCCGATACGATATTGGGGACGAGAAGCATCAATTGCGTATATTGCTTCTCAACCTCATTCAACTCCTGTTCCGTCGCCGTTAGCTTCTCATTCATCTCTTTCACAGCTGCTCGGCGCGCTTCAGCCCGCTCTTGATCGCCATTCTTCATCAGCTTGCCAATCTCTTGCGACTGTTCATTGCGCACGCGGCGCAGCTCATCTACTTCCTGCTGCAGCCGTCGTTTCCGTTCATCCACCGCCGCAAGCTCGCCGATCGAGATCTGAATTCCTTTCTGATCCGCCGCGTTCTGTACTTCATCTGCATGTGCTCTTATCCATCTCATGTCCAACATCGTCTACCGACTCCCTCTCGCGAAAAATACAAAAAGCGCCCTCATCCGTATGGGACGAGGAGCGCTTCGCTCGCGGTGCCACCCAACTTGATTGAACAGCATAGCCGTCCAATCCTCTCTGGTTCCGCGATAACGGGCGGTGCCGGTAAACTTAGGGCAGTGCCGCAATCGACTCACACGATTAACGGACCCCTTGACGAGAACGCCTCCGAGTTGGATGCTCTTCACAGGCATGATCGAATCATTGAATTTAACGTTTAGTATAGCCTGTTCTTCGAGCAATTACAATCTTTTCTATGTTCTACGGCGTAGTTAGCTCCACCGTGCGCCGCTTCTTATCATACTTGATCCGAATATTGTACAATTTACAGAACTCCTTCAAGGGAATCATCAACTCATCTTTCACCAGCATAGGCTGCTGCTTCGCAAAGTATATTTCCTCCCCATCAACCTTAATCGCCATATATTCATTCTTGCCCCCAGTGGCAATCGACTTTAAGGTCTCGATCAACTCCTCAGGCTTCTTATCGCTGCCGCCCGCATTGAAACGATAAGCATTCTTGTCACGGCGCGAGGTCAAGCCCGGCTCTATCGTGAAGGAGAGCTTGATCTGAAGTGACTTTAATATATCAAATACGTCATCATTAGCCGCGCCAAACGGAAATGCTATATAAGCCAAATCATTGCCTAGTTCTTCGCGCAGCCGCTTCTCGGCTGTTCCGAGATCGGTTGCGATCCGTTTCTTGTATTCCTCTTCCGTCTCGACGCGCTTCTCCGCCTGAATGTACAGCGGGTGGGTCAGCATCTGCCCCTCCTTGCCCTTGTTATCAATTGCACGATAGTAATGGGAATCGTATGAATGACTATAGAAGCTCATGCCTGCTTGCTTCATCTCTCTCATCTGATCCCATGTCATCTTGGTTACCCCAGTCCGATTATCCACTGCCGCGACCATCACGAAATTAGTTGCAGTATGACCATACTTCTTCAAGATCGGATAGGCGTGTGTATAGAAGCTCTCATAACCGTCGTCAAATGTAAGCAGCACCGCGTTATCCGGCACGTCCTGCCCTTCTGTCATAAAAGCCGTATACTCTTCTAAGGTGATAATCTTAAAGCCGTTTAATTCCAACAACTCCATCTGCTTGTCAAAGTCTGCTGCTGATAGAATGTGCGGTTCAGTAGGATGATCTTCGATATGATGATACATCAGTACAGCTACTCGATCTTTGTAGTACGTACCAGGATCAAGTTTAACGATTGCCGTCTCCACTTGCTTGCCAAATTCACTCTCGATTAATGCTTCTGACACCATCAGTCTATTATCGTTCATATATATCGCGGCTTTATTGTCAATCGTTTTCCCATTTACAACTAACGTGATGTCTTTAGAATATATATACAGCGTATAACCAACAACCAATAAGACGAATAATAAACAACCCATTAGCCACTTTCGGTGTAAAAATGCTTGCACCTTCATCGTTGAATCTCCTCACTATGAATCTGGTTAGAACAGAGTTTAAGGACAACACCTAACGAAATGAGTCTATGTTGATTAATAGCTGCTTATCATAGTCTGAAGTTGTGCTCTTTCGTTCCAAATACAAAATTTCCACATATCGCCTATTATATGGTATATATTGTCGACTTCCTATCCTAAATTGTGCTTAATTTGTGTCGACAGAACGAAGGCTAATGGCCTATCTTAACCCAAGAACAACAGAAATGGGCAGCCTGATGACTCAGACTGCCCATTAACGGTGCATGCTTATATAAGTTATATTAAATCAACATCTTAAAGAGAGAGAGGAATATCCCGATGATGAAACCGCACAACGCTCCGTTCACTCGAATCCACTGCAAATCTTTACCGACCTTATCCTCCAGCATAAGTACTAGGGATGCATCGTCCATCCGATTGATATTTTCGCGTACCAGCTGTCCGATTCTGTAGTGATTGCTCTCTACTATGCGGATAATGTTAGATGAGATCCATGCCTCTCCTTTAGCCAACATCTCTGGATCTTCACCAGCTTTCCTCACGAGCCAGCGATAAGCTGCAAACACCTTGCGTCCTCCCGCTTCGCGTTCCGACTCCAGCTTAGCAATAATAAGATCTCGCAGCTGTTCCAGCTGTGTGATCAAGATGGACTCCATCTGCTCTTCCTTCAATTGCTTGGCAGCCCATTGCTTCAGCTGTTCCAGATAGTCTTCATTCTCCGCGAGCTCGAACAATCGAATGCGAACCTCCTGCATTAACGCTTCGCGGGTTGGATGCTCAGGAACCTTCAGATCTCGGATCGCGGATACGATTATATTCTGCAGCATAGCCCCCATCTTATCTTCATCCACGAAGCCGGCAAACGCCTGTACAGCAAAGCCTGTAAAGCCGCCCATTCTCACTTCAGACAGCTTCTCGAGGGCAAGCTGCCCAAGCATGAGCTTTGTCTTGCGCTGCTTAACCCAGTCAGATGCTTGATCCAACACATAATCCAGAGCTTGTTCATCATAATGGTCATGGAGCAGCTTCGTCATTACAGCATCCGCCGTGCTTTTAAGGTCCATCTTCTGAACATAAGCCGCTAATCCAGATTGAATAGATGGGACAAGCTGTTGAATCGGCAAGCGCTGAATACCAGTGATGATCATATTGATCATCTGTACTCTGATCTCTTTCTGGCTCATCAACTTCGTCAACATAGCAGTGGTGCGCTGTAATATTTGAATCTGTCGGAGCTTGCTCTCAATGCTCTCCTTGTTCAGCAATTCATTCTCCATAGAAGAAATCATCGATTCAACAATTCTGTTCTTATTCTTCAGCAAGAGCGAAGTGTGCGGAATAGGTATCCCCCACGGATGGCGAAACAGAGCGGTTACTGCGAACCAATCCGCAATTCCGCCAACAAGTCCTGCTTCAAATCCGCCGTGAAGCAAGATGATAACAACATGCTGTGGCAGAAACATCGTCACCGCGAAACCTACGGCCATAACGGCTAGTGATATTCCCGCTATATATTTGGATTGCATGTGCGTCCCCCTTCTCTACTAAGTATACGGATAAGCTAATTAAATGCTTCCCATATTCATTCATCATCAATCATTATACGGTATAGGACGTAAATACGTCAGAAATACCTCCAATCACGAAGCGTCCACCTGAAATGAATATGAACTTCTTACATCCAGTTAAAGAGTATAGCTAAGAAGTTTTCTAATGCGCAAATCCAAAAAAGCTCCTTTCGGGCAGCGACGCCTGAAAAGAGCTTCTATCGTTATAAGTGCTGGTTTCAACTTAGCTATTAAACAGCTTGTCCAAGTAGTCGTATGTTAATGGCATGTTCTTTTTCAGGTCACTGCGTGTCTTATCGCTGTATACATACAATGTTGCTGCCTCCGCAAAGTATTCAGCAGGGTAGACCGATACATAACCGTCTCCGTCATATTTCACCTTGGCTTCTTTGTCGAAGATATCTTTGAAAGTACTCGTGCTGCTTGCTTCATCGTATACGAAACGGTCTATCGCGTGCATCGTTTCATGAATCTCCAAGTTGTACGAGCTGTGACCTTTACCCTTCTTGCTATAACCGATTCTAACGACAACGTTGCGTTCGCTGACGCCAGGAACGTCGTCCCAAGTCAATCCCGTGTTCTCCCAACCTCTTGGGGTAACACCTTTCAAATACTGAAGTTCCGGCTCGTTCGTGATGATGTCGTTCGTAAGCTTAATCTTAGTCCCTTTATCGTTCAATCCCTCTAATGCTGCTGCAGGAATCTTCTCAAGTCTATCGATCATAGCTTTAGCTTCTTTAGTATTATAATCGCCTGTTGGCAGCACGACCAATTGATCGATTACTGAAGTGCCTTGTGCTTCTACTGTATATGCTGGTGTTGCGAATAAGAACGATAAGATAAGTGCGACAACGACAATACGCTTGTCCCATTTCATCATAATTCTCCTCCTAAAGCCAACGCTCTTGGACGTTGAGCTTGTTTATCGGTAGCTGGCTGGCTTAGCACTCACTGCTGTAGCCCCTCTAGCTTTGCGTCGCCATCTTTCGATGGGTTTGCCTTTGTCAATACGGAGTTGACCAATGTACTTCCAATATAAAAAGCCCTTCTTACCTAGGTAAGAAGGGCTGGAATTACGCAATTGGACACGTATCGCTTCTATACCGGTAACTGGCTGGCATCGCGATCTCTCGCCTTAGCCCCTATAGCTTTGCGCCGCCATCTTTCGATGGGTTTGCCTTTATCAATATATGGAGTTATTATCTATCAAAATTCCTACTAATATCTTACTTCTGAAAGATTCAATAGTCAATAGAATAGTAGGCATAATTCCCTATTTATTCCTATTTCTATTTCCGCAAATGCTTCCCTTGCCAACCTTATGATGATAGATTCATGAATCTGTCCAAAGAAAAAAAGCCGCATGCATGGCTGCGACTTCTGCGGATGTAGCCCATGACGTAAGGCTGCAGCACCGCATTCGATTCTCCGTGGGAGATATGGAACTGCCCGCCAATCCAAAATAATTAATAAACTTTCACTTATCCGATTAATATTTTACATAGAAAACGTTATAATTTGGTGTATCGTTGATTATTTGGTATATGCTGCCTTTAATTTGTGACAGATAAACGAGTGTTGCCCAGCATATGACTTGAAGCTGTTAACTATTAACTTGGTTAAGTTTGTGCGGCTCCAGTATTCATTTCAACGATTACGAACAACTAAGATATTGAGAGGGGTAATATATATGTTTGCTCAACTGAATGGCGCTCGAATCTACTTCGATGTGGAGGGCTCCAGCTACGTTCCTAACGGACCTCGCATGGAACATAGAAAAGTATGTTTCGTTCTGCACGGCGGACCAGGAAGCGATCACTCCGACTTCAAGCCGTGGCTGACGCCTCTTGCTCAGCATCTGCAGATCGTCTATGTAGATCATCGCAACAATGGGCAATCGGACCGGGTTAATCCTGCTGACTGCACTCTAGAGCAGCTGGCGGATGATCTAGAAGCGCTGCGGCTATATTTAGGCCTTGAATCGATCCATGTATTGGGGCATTCATTCGGAGGAATGGTGGCACAGGTCTTCGCTACGAAATACCCGCAATCCGTGGACAAGCTTGTACTCCTATGTACGGCGCCAAGCTATGAATTCTATCCAGCTGCGTTGGAATTCGCGGCAGCGGTAGCCACACCAGAGCAGCTGCGCGCGATTCCAGAACTGTTCGAAGGCAACATTAAGGACAACGACCACCTGGAGCAATGGTGGAGCCTATGCTTATCCTTGTACTTCTATAAACAAGACCTTCAGCTGATGGAGGAAGTCGGAAACCGTCCGATCGGCTCCTTAGAAGCTTGCAACTATACGTTCAAGCACCTGATCCCGCTGTATGATGTTCGCCCGCTTCTGCCGTCTTACGAGTCTGATACACTCATCATTGCAGCGCGTCACGATTGGATTACACCTGTATCGCAAGCAGAGGAGATGGCGAAGCTGCTGCCTAACGCCAAGCTTCATATCTTCGAGCAGAGCGGTCATATGCCGTTTATCGAGGAGCAGGAAGACTTTAATCATCTGGTAGCCGAATTCTTATTGTCATAATCGCGATCACGTCTTAGCCTTCATTTATGTTATCGAATGGATCAAATCATATGCTAATCCTGCAATGATTACTCTATATTAAGAGTGGGTAATGAATCTCCAACTCATCCATTACATATGAAAGAAGTGACGATATGAGCAGAGTTCAATTTGTTAAGCCAGGTTTATTCTCTCCGCTTCAAGCTGCTGCGGACTTTAGACGTTTGGAATTCGATATTAAGAATGAATGCTTGCTCACGGAGCAAACGCCGGTTGACTTTGTATTTATCGGGGATTCGATCACGCATCTGTGGGAGTTCGATCCCTACTTCCATTCGGAACGAGGCGCATTAATTAACCGCGGAATCGGCGGGGACGTAGCACAGTATGTCGCGAAACGCTTTGAAGCGGATACGCTGCAGCTTAAACCGAATCATATCGTGTTGATGATCGGTGTGAATGACACCTTTAAGATGGAATCGACGAATGTGCCAAACCGTATAGGTTGGACTAGCGATGAAGTATTCGAGCTTGTTACTACACACATCGACGAGATAGCTAAGATGTGCGCAGACCGCGAGCAGCCGCTCATTCTGTGCTCGATTCTGCCGACGAACCGGCCGGCAACCGAAGCCAACCAAGAGCGCAATGCTGTCATTGTTCAGATCAACCAACATATCAAGAGTATCGCTGAACAATACGGCTTCATCTACGTCGATTATCACAGCCACTTCGTTGAAACAGATGGTCAAACGCTGCGGGACGGATTAACCGACGATGGGGTGCATCCGCACGCTCTAGGCTACAGCTTAATGGCCCAAGTCCTACGCAGTACGTTGAAGGAAGCCAACATTGATATTTAGCATGCTGCGGGACACAGTAGCCTTGTCACCTGTTATATCCATATGCACTTATCCAGCGGGCCCAGCATATTGGCGCCCGCTGTTTCTTATATGTTCACCCCGCTATTTACTCAAACTGTATCAAGACTCCTCTCAGCATAGAAGTTTACCGCATGACGGAATATAGTATAATATATGGCATGCGGTTGTTACTTTGGCATATGAGAAAGGAATCCCAGATGAGAATTAATAAATTCATTAGTGAAACGGGCATATGCTCCAGACGGGAAGCGGATAAATGGGTTGAAGCGAAGCGTGTATCGATTAACGGCAAGCTGGCCGAGCTTGGCAGCACGGTGGAGCCCGGCGACGATGTTCGCGTCGACGGCAGACGTATCGGCGAGAAGAAGAAGCCTGTATACATCGCTTTAAATAAGCCTGTGGGCATAACATGCACGACCGAGCTGCACGTGAAAGACAACATCGTTGACTTCGTTAATCATAAAGAGCGCATCTTCCCGATCGGGCGTCTCGACAAAGATTCGGAAGGCCTGATCCTGCTTACTAACGATGGCGATATCGTCAATAAGATTCTGCGAGCAGAGAATAACCACGAGAAGGAATATATCGTAACGGTAGACAAGCCCATTACCCCTTCCTTCGTAGAGGGGATGTCGCGCGGAGTTCTTATTCTTGGCACGAAGACGAAACCATGCAAGGTTACTCCAATCGGTGAGCGCGTGTTTAAGATTATTCTGACACAAGGCTTGAATCGTCAGATTCGCCGGATGTGTCAAGTGTTTGGCTATAATGTCGTGAAGCTTAAGCGTATTCGAATTATGAACATCCGACTCGATCCATTGAAGATTGGACAATGGCGTGATCTGACGGATCAAGAGTTCTCAGAGCTAATGAAGCTCACAGGTCACGAGGTTCGCGACACCCGAAAGGGCAGAATCTGAGGACAGATCGCCAATAGAATATGTTCTATGACAGCCCGACTCGTACCGTTGGCAGGTGCGCGGCGAGCTATGATTAAAGGGGATGCAGATAAGTCAGATGATAAGTCGACTTATCCGCATCCCCTTCGTAGTTAGAGCAGATATCTAAAGTATATATAGATCGTGGAAATAACAATGGACAGCAGCATCATCGGAAATCCATACTTCATGAACTTAACGAAGGTAATCGGATGTCCTTCCTTAGCTGCCAATCCAGCCGTGATCAGATTCGCGCTTGCTCCGATCAATGTACCGTTTCCGCCAAGACACGCGCCGAGCGCAAGGCTCCACCAGAGCGGCTCCAGATTGGACACGCCCATATTGCCCATTTCCTGAATCAACGGAATCATCGTCGCAACAAACGGGATGTTATCCATGAAGGAAGAGGCCAACGCGCTCATCCACAGAATCAGCATCGAGGTTGCGGTCAAGTCGCCGCCAGTCACTTCGATCGCTTTTTCAGCCAAGCTGTTAATGACTCCCGTATCCACGAGCCCCCCTACCAGCGTAAATAATCCGATAAAGAAGAAGATCGTAGTCCATTCCACCTTGCTGAACGCTTCCTCCATCATATGCTCACCGGTAATTAACAGCAGAATAAAGGCCCCTGTCAACGCAACGACAGATGACTCCACATGTACGATCTGATGCAGAAAGAATCCAGCGATCGTAAGCCCCAGTATAATTAGGCATTTTACCAGCAAACGGCGGTCGGTAATGAGCTCGCTCTCGTCGATTGCCATGATCCCCCGCTTATGTTCGTCTGTCGTACGTAGACTTTTGCGAAACATGAGGATGAACAAAGGGATTTGAACAGCCAGTATGAGCAAGACGACCGGTGCCAGGTTCTCAATGAACGCCATAAAGGTCAGTTCCGGCACGGCGCTGCCAATCATAATGTTTGGAGGATCCCCGATCATCGTTGCTGTACCGCCGATATTGGACGCAAGGATCTGTGAAAATAAAAACGGAAACGGATTGACCTTCAATTGCCGAGTAATGCTGAACGTAACCGGAACCATCAATAAGACAGTTGTTACATTATCCAAAAATGCGGATGCCAGAGCTGTTATCAGCGCTAAAGCGACCAGGATCTTAATCGGATCTCCCTTCGCTACCTTAGCCGCCTTGATAGCCATATAGCTGAAGAAGCCTGTTTTCGAGGTCACACCAACAATAATCATCATCCCGAGCAGCAGACCCAGAGTGTTGAAATCGATATGATGCGCGATCGCCGATTCAATGTCAACTATACCAAACAGTATAACTAACAGACCGCCAAGCATCGCAACTATGGTGCGGTGAATCTTCTCCGTAATAATCAATGCGTACGTGATCAAAAAGATGCCAATTGCCAGTATTGCTTGAGTATCCATATGTCCCCCTACCTAACGTCCTCTGAGAATAACATTCTCGTATGGGCATTTATTCATGATCGTATACTTCTTAGTGAACTATGTATGTCACGCCCAAAGTAATAAAGATAACTCTTATAGTATCACCCATTTTCAAAAATTCCATAGTTCTGCAACAAACATCACATAAATTCATGCGCCGCAGCTCGTTGACGACCCATTATCTGAATATTCAAGAAAATTGCAGGAGGTCTCGCGCATTCAGTGAGTTCATGGCAACAAAAAAACCGATCATGTCGACCGGTTTATTGCATGTATAGATGTGTACCTATTCTGGCGTAAATGAGCTCAGTGCTGTATTTGTCTCGAAATAAAAAGGGACTAGCGCCGCCTGCAGCTAAACTCCGGGTATACTCAAAGTCCAGCGCAAGCACAAAGTCAGAGAAATAGGCGGAAGTCGTGCTGCCTGGCACTCTTTGTTTATTCAGTGCTGCGATGATTTCGTCCGCCGTCTTTAT
The DNA here is from genome assembly GCF_058791835.1 of Paenibacillus sp. EB106-04-04-XG159. Lineage (NCBI taxonomy): Bacteria > Bacillati > Bacillota > Bacilli > Caryophanales > Paenibacillaceae > Paenibacillus > Paenibacillus sp. EB106-04-04-XG159. The sequence goes on from NZ_JBYTDY010000010.1 coordinate 86,345, forward strand.
TCCGATTCCATGCCCATAGTACAGATTGTTGCCTAGAACGATCGCATTTTCCCCCTGCCACTCCGGTGTTTCCGGATTATAATCAGGATTCTCAAAATAGACGATGTCTCCAGGATATGCCTCATTGTTGTTGTAGTTCGGGATCAAACGCAAATCGCTGTCATACTGCCAGTCATATAGTACGATGTCCTTAAAATGATAATCGAATGCCGCCTTGCCGATACCGTCCAATATCGCCCTGTACATCACAATCACCATTGCGGTAGCGCATTCTGTTGCGTACAGATGACCATTTCGAAAAATATCGAGTATTCCATCAGAAGGCAGCACACCATAGTTCAACCTGAAGCCTCCGTTATCATTCCGAGTCCAGACGAGCTCGTTGCACTTGGAATTGTCGAACGTCGAGAAGTTCAAGCCGCTGTGGTAGAGAGCGATAGCATCCGAAACGATCCTGCTTCTCATATTCAGCTCGAATGCCAAGGCTGCCGGGGAATCATATCGATACACAACAGGGCTGTTCTGTTTCTGTACATAAATGGATCTTTCCAGTTCCATCATCGGGATTCTGCTTACTTGATCTGCGCCATGACTCACAATGATTGTCACTGTATCACCTCCGATCGTACATAACCTCGTTTAGGCTATTGTACGTACCGACCTTAGGTAAAGTGCACAGAATTCTACTTTCGACCGTAATCCGCCTTGATCTCGCCCCATTCCTGCGTCTCCCACTTCAACACCTTGTTGTCATAGCTGTTCGTCTGGAGCCATTTCAATGCACGGTCAACCAGATCCCACACTTCCTTCGTGGAGGTATTGCGCTCCAGGGTGGTCGCGACCTTCTTCTCTCTAACCCATTTCATTGCTGTGCGGGAATCGCTGTACACCGTTTTATGGCTGCCAAGCTTCTTCAAGTAGGCCAACGAATGAACGATAGCCAGAAACTCGCCCAGATTATTGGTACCGTTCGGAATAGGTCCTCGAGCAAACAAAACTTGACCTGTCTGCGTATCCACGCCCCGATATTCAATCGGTCCAGGGTTGCCCTTGGTGCCTACATCAACTGAAATGCTGTCATAGTCAATCTCCCCTGCTGACGCTGGTGTCGATGAAGCTGCCTTCACCTTACCCGCCGATGCGCTTCCTGATTCCTTCTTGCCCCAGTGCTTCTTCCAGCCTTCCTTGTATGCTCGCTCCGCCTCCGCTCTCGTGGAGTAGGATTTATATTTAGCATCCTTGTATGCCGCTACTTCGGCTTGGCACTCCGGCCAACTCGTGTAGATTCCCGGCCGATTGCCTTCCCATACGACATAATACTTTTGCTTAGCCATATACTGCCCTCTTCCCTTCCACTTCCATGTGGATTTCACTCCTTAATCTACTATTTCAATCGTTCGATTGCAACCAAAAAGGAGCTCCCCCCGTTGAGTTCGGAGGAAGCTCCTATTCATCTGACGCTTATACTCCCGACTCCGCTGGAGGCGCAGTCTGCAGGATGATCGTCTTCACGACCTTCGTTGTCTTGCCCAGCTTGTTAGCTGCCGTAAATGTAAAGACGTTAGCCCCTTCCTTCAGCTGCACAGTCTTACTGAAGGAGCCGTTCCAATCCACATTAATGAGCACATCGTTCAAGTACAACTGCGGTCTGCTGTCGTTCTTATCGGTCACACTGCCCGTTAATGTAAACTCGGGATTGGTTGTCGTTTCTGGCGCGTAGCCAATGACAAGAGCGGGACCTTCTACTGTGAAGATAATCGTCTTCGTCACGGACGTCGATAAGCCTGCGCTGTTCACCACGCGAATGACGAAGGTATTCACACCTTCAGTCAGTGTTACTTCCTGGGAGAAGGAATTATAATAGCTGTTTGAAATAATCGTTTCATCATTCAAGTAAACGGTAAATCTGCTGTCATTATCATCGCTCACAGAACCACTGATTGTGATCTTGTCGGATGTCGTTGTTGCAGGAATATCATTCACTTGCAGCACAGGTCCGCCAGGAACGTACTTAATGACCTTCGTTACAGTCGTCTCTTTGCCTATCTTGTTCACAGCTTTGAATACGAACGTATTCTCATTGTCCTTCAATGTCACCGTCGCTGAAAATGATCCATCATAGCCCGCCACATACAGCTTCTCACCATTCATATAAACGGTTGGGTAGCTATCATTCTTATCCGACACACTTCCCGTTATCGTAACTTCCTTCAGCTTGCTCAGATCCGGCGCATTTACTTTCAGCGTAGGAGCCCCGGCACTGAATTCGATGCTCTTCGTCACCGTGGTAGACTTGCCGGCTTTATTTGTCGCGCGAATCGCAAATGTATTCACACCCTCCTTAAGCTTAACCTCCTTGGAGAATGAACCGTTGTAGCTCGCCACGTACAGCTTCTCATCGTTCATATAAACCGTTGGATTGCTGTCATTCTTGTCTGTAACTGTACCGCTGATCGTGATCGTCTCGTTCGTTGACACTGCCGGAAGATCATTCACACGCAGCACAGGGCCATCGGCGTTGAGTGTAACCTTCTTCGTGACAACCGTCTCTTTGCCGTTTTTGTTGACCGCTTTGAATACGAATGTATTCTCGCCGTTACGGAGCGTGTACTCTTCTGAGAAGCTGCCATTATAACTGCTGACAGATACCTTTTGATCATTAATATAGAGCGTTGGATAGCCATCGTTCTTATCCGTTACCGTACCAGAAACCGTCAGCTTCTCATTCGCCGTTTGCTCTGGAATGGAGTTCACTTGGAGGTTAGGACCTCCCGCATTGAACGTGATCGTCTTCGTCACCACAGTGGACTTGTCCTGCTTATTAACTGCGCGAACCACGATCTTATTCACGCCTTCTTGCAGCTTCACTTCCTCCGAGAAGGAACCGTTGTAGCTGGACACAGACACCTTCTCATCGTTTAAATATACTACTGGATAGCTGTCATTCTTATCCGTTACCGTACCGCTGATTGTTATCGATTCTTTTGTGGTCGTCTCCGGTACGTCGTTCACTCGTAATTGAGGACCATCGATCTGATAGACGATCGTCTTCGTTACGCTCTTCTCTTGACCGTTTGGCAGCTTTGCAGTAATCGTGATGGTATGGCGGCCTTCCTCATCCAGCTTGTACAGCTCTTTAAAGCGGCCATCTTCCACCTTAACAGCCGAACCGTTAATGGTTACCTTCGCATTGCGGCTTGTCGATCCTTCGACCGAGAAGGTTCCGCTCTCAGTCTTCTCAGGAACGCTCACTTCCAGCTTCAAGCCTTCTCCCTGATCATGGGAAGAATCCTTGATTACTCGATATAGGAGCGTGGCCACTTCCGCGCGCGTAATCGGATTCTCAGGACGGAAGGTGCCGTCTTGATAGCCTTGAATGAGTCGATTCTCAGTCGCAATCGCTACATAGTCTCTTAGGTTATAGGAAATGCTGTCTACATCACTAAAGTTGCGATCAAGTATGTACGGATCTTGTAAATCATCAGCCGTATAGCCCAATACCTTAACGAGCGCCACTGCTACATCTTCACGAGTAGCTTTCGTATCGGGACTAAAGAATGCCTTCCCCTTAGGCGGATAGTAGCCTGTAAGAAATTCCTTCGCTGCCTCGACATATTTGAAAGACCATCGATCTCGCTGCACATCCGTGAATGACGGAGTATCTACATCCACCAGATCCAACGAAAACGTGACCGAGATCAGCTTAGCGAATTCCTCTCGCGTGATTGGCTTCTCCGGTTTAAATGAATTATCCTGATATCCGCTGATATACCCCTTCTGAGCCATATCATAAATAGCATCATTCGCCCAATGGTTCTGGACATCAATAAACACAATGTTCTGATTGATAATACTGCCGTTATCCGCGATTGCCGCATTGCTTGCCGCATATGCTTGCGGAGCAGCTGTCATCATCAAGACAACAAGCAAGAACATGACTAATTTCTTAATTGCTCTCATCACAGTATCCCCTTATAGTAGGTTATAAGTCCTATATATGAGTATAATAGATTACTTTCATATATTCTACAGTAGTTCTAGATTAAGGGTGGCGGAAACGGACAGAGGAGCCCTTATTCCTTAAAAAAAGCAGCATATTGGGAGTTTTGCGGACACAGAAGCCGTTATTTGCTTCGGTTCTATCGAAAACGGGCTGATTTGTCACAAATAGCGGCTGTACGGTCCGTGTGGATGACGATATAGCGGTGTTGGCTGCAAATAGCGGATCGTGTGTCCGCATACCTAGCATCATCTTGTGTTTGAGGAGAATCTGAGTATAGATTGTCATATAATGACTAGGTTATACGGATACTTCGTTATAATAAACAGACTACCTCCTAATTATAGGAAGTAGTCTGTTTTTTATAGATCAAACTGGGTTTACTCATTATGCCAAATGACAGCCAGAGTGCCTTCGCCTGCGTGGACAGCAATAGTAGAGCTTATCTCGCCGATTACGATATCCAGGCTTGGGAAGCGACTTCTCATTTCTTGCTTGAATGCTTCTGCTTTCTCTATCACATTGCCATGCATAATTTGCAGTTGATGAATCGTGTTCCGTTGATACGCTTCTGCGAACAATTCAATCATTCTCAAGTACGCTTTCTTCTCTGAGCGAATTCGTTCGAACAGTTCGAATGCTCCATCGGAGTTAACTCGAATAACGGGTTTAATTCGAAGCAGAGAACCTAGCAGGTACTGAGTGCCTGTCATTCTACCGCCTTTATAGAATTGCTCCAGACTGCCTAACACGATATAATTTTCCGACTTATTAGCCTCTTGACGCAATACACCTGCAATTTCCTGGCAATCGATCCCTTCCTTGGCCATCGCGATGCCCTTGTACAGCAATGTTGTGATCGCATAAGACATCGATTTCGAATCAACGACCTCAACCTGGAAGGAACCCATCTCTGCAGCGGATTGGCAGCAAGCTAGTGTTCCGCTTAACTTCTCAGATACATGAATAGCGATTGCACAGTCATAATCAACACTTAGACGTTCGAATAATTCAGCAAATCTACCAATAGGCGGCTGCGACGTCTTAGGTATGACTGTTTCTTCTCGAATGCGTCGATACAATTGCTCTGTGGTTAGATCAATACCATCTTCGTATGCATGGTTGCCAAATATAATCCCTAGGGGCATAACGAATACATCTGGGTTATCCTTTAAGTCAGCAGGGATATAAGCCGTACTATCTGTGATCCAAGCAATCTTTTTTGTCATTGAGCTCCCATTTCTATTGATATGACGTATGATGTATGCTGAGAAGGCTCGCATAAGCTATAAACACTACATACACTCGATAAGCGTTATAGATCTCAACACAATTGCTCACCATTATATCATTCGCCATAGTAAAGATAAACGCAATTTATCCTTGCTGCTAGAAAGTAACTATGCCGCTGCGATATACCAAAAAGAGCGAACACCCTGAGAGGCGTCCGCTCTTTGCAGTCTAAGCTATCATTCAACTCTGTGACACTGCCTGCTTTTTGTGCGACATTGCCGATGCAACTGCATTGACCTATGACTGACTGACGGCAGTTGATTTGTTTTTCTTCGCGATACCGATAAGGACAACTAAGGCAACCATCAGTATCTCAAATCCGTATTTAATAACCGGGTTCGTGAAGAACTGTGCCAAGAACGGTTCGTTTACAAACATCTTGGCAGCTGTCCAGCCTAATACACCCGATCCAACAAAAATAGCCCAAGGGAATCTTTCGAGTAGCTTCAGTACCACTGTGCTGCCCCATACGACGACAGGAACAGAGATCATCAATCCTATGACCACGAGTACAATATGTCCCTCTGCCGCGCCTGCTACCGCAAGCACATTATCAAGCCCCATGGCAGCGTCAGCGACGATGATAGTTCCAATGGCTGCCCATATACTGTTCTTGGCCTCGACATTATGTTGTTCATGATCCTCGGTAACGAGCTTAATCGCGATCCAGAGCAGCATCAAGCCGCCTATAATGAGCAATCCAGGAATCTTGAGCAGATAAACTACACATACCGTTGCAATGATACGAATGGCGACTGCACCCACCATCCCCCATATGATTACTTTCTTCTGATCTTTCTTCTGAATATTGCGCGCAGCCAGCCCGATTACAATCGCATTATCACCCGCCAATACTAAATCAATAATGACGATTGACAATAGGCTAGTCCAGAATTCAACACTGAATATATCCAATCTAAACATCTCCTTGATATGGTATAACGTTATATAATTTCTGCGACATATAACTTAAGACATATAACTTCTTGTTTAAAGATCATACTCTCAATGTAAAGAGACCTCAACCCGAGATGGACTGAGGTTTCTTATTCTATATGAAGCTTTCATGCCATAATGTACACTGTATAAGTTAATATGCCTTTGAATCAAGTTATCCTAGGTTTTTTCGGAAATATACTAACTATTACATACCTTCTATCTCCTCATTAGTTCCCATTATATCTTATGCCCTGTGCGTGGACAAGCTATTCGGAATGACTAATCCGCCGATGCGGCATTCCATCATTTACATGCTGCCCAGCAGCCTAATATAACCAGACCTCTATAACCTATGGAGCTTCAGGTATAGCCAGCGGCTCAGACCTTGACACTTTGACGACCGTGATGCGCATCTCATCGACATTTTCCACTTTAAAGTTGAACCCGCTGTACTCCATGACAGGCTGCTCATCTTCATTCGGAATCCGATCCAATAAACCAATCAGGAAGCCGCTTAACGTATCATACTCATCCAGTGGAAATTCTATATCTAGATAATCCCTTAGCTCACGCAGATTCGTTCCCCCATTGATCAAGAACGTATCCTCATCGAGCTGTTCAATCGTCTTCTCTTCTTCATCATGCTCGTCAAATATATTGCCCACAATCTCTTCGACTAAGTCTTCTATCGACACGATACCCGCCATGTCACCATATTCATCGATCGCAACTGCCATGTAGACTTTGTCTTTTTGCATCTCTTTATACAGATCGTCTATATGCTTCGACGCCGGAATAAAGTAAGGCCTGCGAATGATATCCTTCAACGCGAAGTCGTTCTCACTGCCAGTGCTCGTATCGATGAATTGAAACATATCTTTAACATGCAAAATACCTTCAATATGATCTGCATCATCCACGTATATCGGGTATCGGGAATATTTTTCAATATTAATAATCTTCACGACTTCCTGCAGCGAAAGGTCAATCGGAATGCTGACTACAGCGCTGCGATGCGTCATGATATCGTCTACTGTCTTATTGTCGAACTCAAAGATGTTGTTGATCACCATCTTCTCCGTCTCTTGAATCGTACCGTTCTCGTTACCGACATCGACCATCATCCGAATCTCTTCCTCGGTTATTTCTTCCTTATTATCATACGGGTCGACTCCAAACAATCGGACAATCAAGTTCGTTGAACTGGTCAACAATTTAACGAACGGAGCGGCAATCTTCAAAAGTATCGTTAATGGCAACGCGACAAACATCGCGATCGGCTCCGACTTCTTCATCGCTAATCGCTTAGGTACAAGCTCACCTAACACTAACGTGAAATAAGACAAGATTAATGTAATTACAATAACCGCGATCGACTCCAGAACGCCCAGTGCAATAGGCACTCCTGCCTCATAGAGCATCGTCGCGATCTCGCTAGCGAAGCTCTGGGCAGCAAATGCGCTCGCCAGAAATCCCGCAAGCGTAATACCGATCTGAATTGTGGCTAAGAAACGGCTCGGTTCGCTCAGAAGGTTGTGCAGCAGTCGGGCTTTCTTGTGCCCCGATTCCGCCATCGCCTTAATCTTATTATCATTCAATGAGATCAACGCGATCTCAGAAGCCGCAAAAAACGCATTTAGCAATATGAGTATGATAAGTACCAATATCTCTGTAAACAAGTTATTCATCCTCCATCGTGATTTTAGATCATCGTTATTTCTAACTTGCTCCTACTTACTTAACTGATAGAGGATCTAATTCCGTCGATAATAGCTCGTTTTCCAGACATATTTGATCGTACGCCAACCGCATAATGCCAATAGCCTATCACCCGGCTCCCCTGGCTCATCGCCCATCGTCTTAGTCACCTCCTTGAATGATCCATACATTATATTAATCATTATATGTATAGATCACGCTGTAAGTAAAACCACCTAATACGCTATATTTACCCCTATTATTCGAAAATGTAACTTCCATGTCCGCAACACTTCCTCGAACGCGTTAAAACGGGAAGAACAGCGGCAGCACGGCAACCACAGCAATGCCCATCACCAGCTGCAGCGGCAGCCCGACCTTCAAGTAATGGCTGAACTTGTATCGGCCAGCCGACATGACCAGCGCATTGGGCGGCGTCGAGAACGGAGAAGCGAAGCACATGCTCGCTCCGATCGATACCGCGAACAGGAATGGATAAGGACTGACTCCAAGCTGTATCGCCGCATTCAGCGCAATAGGCGCGAATAGGACAGCGCAGGCTGTATTGCTGATAAACATCGTGAGCACCGACGTTGTGAAGTACACACCTGCGAGTAGAGCTAGCGGTCCGTAACTGCCAAGCGATTGGACAAGTCCCTCTGAGAGCAGTGCAGCGGCCCCTGTCTTCTCAATCGCGATCGACATCGGGATCATCGCGCCGATGAGCACGATGCTTTCCCAGTTGACCGTCTTATACGCTTCCTCCATATTGCGCACGCAGCCGAATATAACCATCAACACAGCCGCAATCATGACCGAAGCCACCGCAGGAACGATTTCAGTGACGAGCAATAAGACCATCAGCAGCAAAATGCCGGCTGCTATCGGCGCCTTATTGTCATTCGTTACCTTGCGCGACTCTTCAAGCGGCTGCCCAACAACGACGACATCAGCCTGCTCCCCGGCTAGTAAGGCGATATCCTTCCACGTCCCCTGAACGAGCAGGGCATCGCCAAAACGCATTTTCTCCTCTTTTAAATTGTGCAGCAGGTACTGCTCCTTCCGCTGAATCCCTAGAATGTTGATTCTGTACTTTTCACGGAAGCCGGAATGCTTAATGAGCTGACCAATCAGCCTGGAGTTAGCCGTCAGCATGACCTCTGCAATGCCTACATCGCTTGTAGCGTACTGCTCCGCATTGATTAGCTGCTTCTTCTCTGACGCTTGGCTATCGAGCAGCTCCAGTTCATACTGTTCAATAAACGACTCTAACTGTTCAAAGGACCCATTAATATATAAAATATCTTCTTCTTGAATCACCGTGTCAGGCCCTGCTATTTCTTGATTGATCGTCTTGAAGAACTGGTTCTTGGTCGATATCTTACGGCGAATCTCGATGACGTTCAGCCCGAATTGCGCGGGTATATCGAGTTCTAGCAGCGTCTTCGAGCGAATAGGTGATTCTGCTCCTACTTGAACGCGAAATAGATTCTGCGACAGCTGATACTTTCGTGCAAGATCTTTAAGCGAACGCCCAGTACGCTTCTTGCTATTGCCTTCTTCATTCTTAGGCAGAAATCGGCGCAGAAATAAGAGCGACACAATGCCTACAGTGAGACAGACCAGTCCTATCGGTGTAAACGAGAAGAAGGAGAGCGGCTCGTAACCCGCGTTGATTAGCGTATCCTGAATCACCAGGTTAGGCGGTGTTCCGATTAAGGTCAGCATGCCGCCAAGGCTGCTGGCGAAGGCCAGCGGCATCAGCAAGCGGCCGGGATTGATCTCTGCATTCATAGCTAAACTAACGACGATCGGCATCATAACGGCCACCGTACCCGTATTGCTGACGAACGTGCCGAGCGCCGCCGTAACCAGCATGACCATAATCAGCAAGCGCGTCTCATTCTTCCCCGCGAGCTGCAGCAGCTTACGGCTCGCCATCTTAGCTAAGCCAGTCTGAAAGATGCCTCCTCCAACTACAAACAAGCCGATCATCATAATGACAACCGAATTGGAGAAGCCTGACAGCGCCTCACTTGGTGTCAATATATTCGTCAGCATCATCACGATTAGGGCACCAATCGCCACAAGATCTGAACGCACTTTACCTGAGATAAACAGCGCTGACGCTGCTGCTAATATGATCAGCGTCAACAACATTGGTCCGTTCACAGTTAATTCCCCCTCTACGATGTAACAGACTATGTTCTATGTTACGATACTTGGATCACGTTATCCTGTAACATGGATTACATGGAAAGAGCCAGCCGCTGCATATGCTGAAGGCTGGCTCTTCTCTATTCAGGAACGAGATTGCTTATTCTTCGGATCCAGCGCGTCACGAAGCGCATCGCCGATAAAGTTGATAGACAACACAGCCAATATAATCATTATACCAGGTGGAATCCATAGCCATGGCTGTGACGTCAGCACAGTGAGCGACTGGGCGCTTGACAGCATATTCCCCCAGCTCGGCGTCGGAGGCTGGACACCTAGCCCAAGAAAGCTAAGCGCCGCTTCATCCAAGATAGCCCCAGCAACTCCTGATGTTGCATAGACCAGGATCGGCGCCATCGTATTCGGAAGGATATGGCGGAACAAGATGATGTGCGTGCGCAAGCCGAGCACCGTTCCCGCCGTAATATACTCCTGTTCCTTAATCGAGAGCACATTGCCCCGAACTAAGCGCGCTACGCCGGGCCATCCGAGCACGCCTAGGATGAGTATGATATTCAACAAGCCTGGCCCCACGATACTGGCAACGACTAGGATCAACATAATATACGGAAACGACATGAACACATCCGTAATTCTCATAATGATATGATCAACCCAGCCGCCGAAGTAGCCCGAGATCAGTCCAAGGGTCGTTCCGATGATGGCAGATATGGCAACTGCCCCGATCCCTACTGATAAAGATACTCTCGCCGCATATATGAGACGAGTAAATTGATCTCTGCCGACCTGATCAGTACCCAGCAGATGCTGCATAGATGGAGGAGCGCCGAAATTCTCCGTAATTTCAGTAGGCTCATAGGGTGTAATTATAGGCGCGAATATGGCACATAGAGTAAGGATCGCAATGACGACAAGGCCCGCTACAGCAAACTTGTGCCGTGTGAACCGCTGTGCAACCGTCTCTGCGGAGCTATCCCCGCTATTCAGCTTCATCATACCCTCAGCTTCTTGCCGTACGCTGCGGCCTGTGAAGTACCTCTTCATTAGATTCATTAGACCGCCGCTTTCTTCTTTTTACTTAATTTAATTCTTGGATCGACTAAGACATAGGCGATATCGGTTACTAGATTCGCAGCAATAACTACGATCGCCGCCACCAGATTGAGTCCCATGATCGTGGAGTAATCACGATTCATAATCGATGACATCGTCAATTGTCCTAATCCCGGCCAAGAAAATATTTGTTCCACCACTACAGCTCCGCCAAATAGAATCGGAATCTCCAGCCCAAGAACGGTGATGATCGGAATTAAGGCATTCTTCATCGCGTGTTTATTAACGACTAGGAATTCCCTCAGGCCCTTAGCTCGTGCCGTTCGCAAATAATCATGCTCCAATATTTCAAGCATACTAGAGCGGACATATCTAATATTGCGGCCGGCCACATTGGCCGTAAGCACGATAACAGGCATGATCATATGAATGAGAACATCGGCGAAGCCGCCTTCGCCCCCTAGCTCCGTCATGCCTCCGGATGGCAGAATCCCTAACCAGATCGAGAAGATGTATATAAGTCCTAGTCCAAGAAAGAAGTTAGGTACGGAAATACCGAGAAAAGCCCCTGTAACAGCTGTATAATCCAGTTTCGAATACTGCTTGGTTGCGCTTATGATACCCAATGGAATCGCAATAGCTAAGCCCAGCAGCAATGAAGTACCCATAAGCAGCAAGGTTGGTCCCAAGTGTGCCCCTATCATTTCCGCTACAGGCTGATACGTTATCATGGAATACCCTAGATCACCCTGAAACAGAAGCTTGAGCCAGTTCCAATATTGGATATAAAGCGGTGCGTTAAGACCTAGCTCTATTTTCTTTGCTTCTAACGCCTCTGCTGGAATGGTTGGGCTGATGAGCATATCCACGGGATTGCCTGGCGCCATGTACATAATAATGAAGTTAATGACGGTCACTCCGAACAGCACGGGAATCGCAATGAGAATTCGCCGCAGTACATAATTAAACAAATAACAACACCTCGGATCTTCATCAGTTATCGGAAAATGGCAAGGTACATGACCGCGATCTTGTTACTTTACACCCATGCTGTCTCAGCCTTGAGCAATAGAATAGGCAGGTTAGTTTCCGGGCAGCTTCATTAACAGCAGAAACAGGCTCATTGAATACAATAAGCCTTGTCCTCAACAGTTTTGGATTGCGATATCAATTGTCTGCTTCTGCTCTGCAATGGTCATTTAGAAAGCGGTTCTCGTACACTATCTATCACGTTTATTGCTTGATATCCCACTCATGCACATTTATAAACATACCGAAATCAGTTGGATTAGCTCCGATTACCCTCTTATTCACAGCACCTAAAGCTCGAGTAGCATAGATGGACGGCATAGGAACGTCTTGAGCAGTAATCTTCTGAATCTCGCTGTAATACTGCTTGATCTTCGCTTCATCTGTCTCAGCTTTCAAGGAAGCAAGGAGCGCGTCAATGTCTTTGTTGCTGTAGCCGTTAGGATTACCCTCTCCTAAGAAATAGGCAATGTCCGGCAGCGGATTGATCGGCGTCATGGAAACCGTAAGAATCGCCAGGTCATACTCCATCTTCACGATAGAATCGATAAGTGTTGCTAGATCCAGCATTTGAATCTTAACGTTGATGCCTGCACTTTTGAGGTTCTCAGCAATAATATTAGCTGCTTGCTCCAATGTGCTGTCTCCAGACAATACCGACAAGGTAAGTGTCTTCGAAGTGTCCCATCCCGATTCTGCCAGTAGAGCCTTAGCCTTCTCCGGATCATAACCAACAGGCTTCACGCTGGAATCGACATAAGGGCTGATGCTCGTAAAGAATCCGTCGACAACTTCGCCAGACCCTTTAAGCAGCTTCTCTACGATAAGTTCACGGTTCATCGCATAAGAAATGGCTTGTCTCTGCTTCGCGTCCGGTACTGTTTGTTCATTGATGTACATAAATTGAGTTGCGACTGGTGCTCCGTCTACAGTAGTGATTCCTTCCATACTCTTAATCTTCTCATGCTCATCAATTGGAATCACACCAACGGAAGGAATGTTCATATCAATCTCGCCGCTCTGCAGCTGCGTAGAGATTGCGTTTGCCTGCAGCACCTTGAAGTTCAACTGCTCCAGCTTCGGAGCGCCCTTGAAATAGTCTTTGTTCGCTTCCATCTGAACGAAGTGGTCACGATTGTATGCTACCAGCTTGAACGGACCATTCGTTACCGTAGGCTTCTGCATGAATTCACTCTTGCTCAGGTTCTCAGGAGCAATATCTTTTAGCGCTGACTGAGGAACAGTGAGCAAGTATCTGCCGATCGTATCGCAAAAAATATTTAGCGTTGTGGGAGCCTTAGTCTTAAACTCCAACGTATGATCATCTAGCTTCTTAACGCCGGATATATCTTCTTTGCCCTCTGGCAAGTAACCCGCATCATCCAGCCCTTCCAAAATGCCAAACATATAAGTATAGACGGATGCTACCTTAGGGTTAGCCATTAGCTTCATCGTAAAGATGACGTCATCTGCCGTAACTGGCGTGCCATCCGTCCACTTCGCGTTCGGATTCAGCTTGATCGTGAAGGTTGTATTGTCCTTCGTCTCTATAGAATCAGCCAACATAGGCTTAAAGGTTAGATCTTCGTCAATCTCAACCAGCGGCAGAAACATCAAGCCTGCAACGTAGGTAGATGCCAAGCCAACAGGTGAGAGCGGGTTCAAGCTGCCGGGAGAGTGAGTTATCCCAATATTGACCGTTTTCTTATTGTTTGTCGATTGACTCCCTGCTCCGCCGCATGCAGACAGAACAAGCAGGACTCCAACTAATAGAAACACGAACGTTATTCTACTAAACTGCTTATATTTCACGTATCTTATTCCCCCAATGCTCCAAAATATCCATATTATTCTTAAATGTATAACCTACTATTATATGTTTTTAAAAGTTTGTCAACTAAAATAATTATTCGCCAATCTATGTCGGAACCTAGCTTCATCGCCCGCAATCAAACAGCCGCACAACCAGCGCTGTGCGGCAAACGAATCTATTATCTAGGATGGCTGGTGCCTATCTAGATTCACGATCTTAAAAGTACTCTTAGCAGCCTAAAAGCGGACTGAAGCCGCGGGCGTCTCAGATGCTTCTCCACGTAGCGGTAATCCGTTAAGATGACCCCCGCATCGCGCATCGCATATGCGAAGTCGTCATCGAAGGGCAGGCGATATTCCCATACCCGCTTCTCATAGTCTGGGATGTTCGCCAGCATCCAAGAGTCTTCCGCGCCCGGGTGGATGTAAGTTTCACATACACCATCCGGCAGCTTGTACAGCTTGGCGATGATGGATCGCTTGAAGCTGTTATAGGTCTCCCCTTCCTGCAGGTGGAAGGGGTGCGACAGCAGGTAATCGGGAATCGGCACGCCGAACGTATCCGCCAGCGCTGAGGCAAGCGCGACTGCACGCTCGATTCCCTTCAACGATCCAAGGAGCGAATCCTCCGGATGAATGTACCGGAAGAGACGCGTTGGCAGCCGCCAGCGCGCCGCCTTCCACAGCATGTGCGGGATCAGACTCCGCCCCGTTTCTACTCCATACAGGCTGCCCATATGGTTATCGACGTGGCTGATCTTGATACCCGACTTCTTCGCCCGTTCATATTGCGCATCAATCTCCTTCAACACGGCATTCGTGTCGGCGCCCTGCTCGAATTCCTTCACGGTCTTGTACTGCTTGCCGCTCTCATCATGCAGCGAGGGATGACCTGTCAGACTGCTCCACCGCAAGGCATCGAATTCACTTGTCATCGTCAGATGAAGCCCCACATTCGGCTGCCGCCTGCGGGCAGTCCAGGAAGCCGCCTCCTCGTATCCCGGCGCAACGGACATTATCGTGGCCGAGGATACCTTGCCTTCCTCCAGCAGATGCATAATTGCCTTATTCATGGCGGGACTCTGCCCGAAATCATCACAATTGATGATCAGCCTTCTGACTGTATCCTTGGTCATGATCATGCTCCCCTCCCACATGTCCAGAGAATTGAAACTTTACGGTATAGGATATGAGGACTGAGATCGTAAGCAGAATGAACGGCACAACACTGATCAGATATCGAAACGTCGCCTCCGGGTTCTCCCCCGGCTTATCGCCGCTTTCATAGCCGAATATAATCCCCACTATTAAAAATGCCAACGCCGAGATCAATCCGCTCGATCGAGTAATGAACCCGGCAACAGCCGTGTAGATGCCTTCTCTGCGCAATCCCGTCTTCTCAGCGTCTTCATCGATAATCCTCCCGCTGACAATGGCCGGTGTAACCAAGAAGCCCGCCAATCCGAACCCGACGGCAATGCCTGCCGCGATGCCGCTAATGAGATCGAAGCCAAACCACAGCGGGATCACAGAAATGCCATATAGGACAAGAGACAGCCGCCATGCTTTAACCCCGTCCATTTTCCGAATCATCCAATACCACACGAACACCAATGGAATGACCGAGACGAATACAGATGCGAGCAGAATCGTCACTTGGGCTTCCGAGATCTTCAGTACATATTTCGCGTAAAATGGAATCATCGAGCTGATGAGCCCGTTCACGGTCTGCGCAAACGAGTTCGAGATGTTGAACACCCAGAACTTCTTGTTGCGAATCGTCTCGCGGAATGCGGGAATCAGCTTCATCGGCTCGCTAGCGCTAGCCTCCTTATTCTCCCGAACACTAAACGCAAACAGCAGCATGAAGATACCGAAGATGCCCGCGTACAGAATCGCCATATTTGAAAAGTTGATCGCTGTATACAGAATTGGAGTTAATGCGGAGCCAATGAGCAGTGCAACGACCTGATACCCTTGCTCTACGGCAGAAGCTTTCGCGCGCAAGCGGTCTCCTCGAAACAGCTCTGGAAATAACGCGCCATAGTTCACCCACAGGACCGTAGCAACCGTCTCATACAGAATGAGCGCTACTAGAAACCATGCGAACAATCCATGTTGCGTTAACCCATCAGGAGGAGAGAATACGAGCACGAATGTCAGCATAAACAGCGGAATAGCTCCGAACACCCAAGGCCTGCGCCGTCCAATACGAGTCCTTGTGCGATCCGACCAATAACCGAAGATTGGATTATTGACTGCATCCCAGATGAGGAAGATGGTGCGCGCCAGCGTGGCGAGCCCGATCCCAAGTCCAAGCTTCTCCACATAGAAATAGCTGTAAAATGAACTGAAAGCCTGACTCGGAACCATCATCGCGAACATCCCGAATGCGAACGTGTACGGCGAATTCATCCACCAACGCTTCATGCTCATTCCTCCGATTCCAAATAACCTCATAGTGTATCCTATTCATCAATTGGTTCATATAACCTTCTCCAGTAACCTTCTCCAGCATTCTGAGCTCCATCTATAAATGTCCACAGGCGGAGAAATCATTATTTCTTCATATCTTCTTCATACTTCTTAACAATTTCTTGGAAATTGCTTCAGCTCTTGTCCCTATAATCAACTGTATCTTAATGAATAGGAACAGGAGAGACTCCTCATGAAAATGAAAAATGTAGCCGTATTGTTCGGCGGTTGCTCGACTGAATATGATGTGTCTTTGCAATCGGCAGCCTCTGTTATCGATCATCTAGACCGATCTGCTTATCATATAATTTTGATTGGGATTACAAGAGAAGGAGCATGGCTTCGCTACAATGGCACTACAGAGGATATACGAAATGATCTCTGGCATACTCACTCTAGCTGCCTCCCCGCCTTCATCTCGCCAAGCAAGGAGATCGGCGGGATCGTAGAGTTGGTAGGCACAGAGTATCGCGTCACTGCTGTAGATGCCGTATTCCCCGTTCTACACGGCAAGAACGGCGAGGACGGGACTGTGCAAGGACTTCTGGAGCTGTCCGGCATTCCCTATGTCGGATGCGACACCTTGTCATCAGCGATCTGTATGGACAAGGCCATTGCGAGCCAGATGGTCCGAGCAGCAGGCGTTGAAACTGCTCCATCGGTTACCGTATTCGAGGGCGATCGTCTCGATCAAGCTGTTCAAGACGCAGAGAAGCTTGGCTTTCCGTTGTATATTAAGCCTGCGAAGTCAGGCTCATCATTCGGCATCACGAAGGCATACAGCAAGCTGGAGCTTATGAATGGAATTCAAGCTGCCTTCTTGCATGACAGGAAGGTGGTAATCGAGCAGAACGTGAGCGGATTTGAAGTAGGCTGCGCGGTATTGGGTCATGCGGAAGATCCCATTATCGCTGAAGTAGATGAGATTGAGCTTACGGGTGAATTCTTCGACTATGAAGAGAAATACTCACTGCGCTCTTCCAAGATTCATTTGCCTGCGAGAATAGATGCGGCTGCAGCCGATAAGATCAAGGATACCGCTCGTCTGATCTACAAAGCACTAGGCTGTACGGGGCTCGCTCGGGTAGACATGTTCCTTACTGTGGATGGGCGTATCGTATTTAATGAGGTGAATACGATGCCTGGATTCACCTCTGCAAGCCGATATCCGAACATGATGAGCTGCAGCGGTATCTCGTATCCGCAATTAATGAATCGGCTTATCGAGCTCTCGCTGGATGCCGCGAAGAAGGTGAACTCATGCCACTGACAGATGCAGTAGTCAGTCTGAAACGTGAGATGATTCATCATGGACACTTAATATTAGTGAATCGGGATTGGCCCTTAGCGGCGCAGCCTCAAGATGGCAACATCATACCTGTGACAGCAATTCCGCAAGCGGGCACAGAAGAACAAGAGCTGCGTCTCGAGCGAACTTGCTGCCTGCAGCTGCGCGCATGGCTGAAGGCTTGCCATGCCGAAGACAGCATCGGGATCGTGAGCGGATATCGCACTCAGGCGCAGCAGAAGCATATATACGATACCTCGTTGCTGGAGCATGGAGCCGAGTTCACGGTCAAGTATGTAGCTCGTCCAAATGAAAGTGAGCACCAAACAGGGCTCGCCGTTGATGTCGGAGAGCTGATCGAGGAAGTGGACTATCTCTGTCCTTCGCTTCCTCACGACGGGGTATTCGCGACTTTCAGGCAGCTTGCGGCGGAGTATGGATTTGTCCAGAGATATAAGGAAGGCAAAGAATCGATCACGAACATTGCGTGTGAGCCGTGGCATTACCGATATGTCGGTGTTCCGCACGCGATTATAATGGAGCAGCATGATCTGTGCTTAGAAGAATATATCGACTTTATCACACAATTTCCCTACAAAGGTTCGCATCTATATATGAAGTACAAGCGCCACCTCATAGAGATGTATTATGTTGAGGCCGAGGAATGCGAGACATCGATCATGATGAAGAGTGACTGTGAGTATGAATGGTCAGGAAATAACTGCGATGGGTTTATCGTTACGATCTATCATGATCACGAGTGGGTGTTCAAGTGAATCAACCTCTCATTTATTATATTGCTATTTCCGTTCTATCTATCCTACTAGCTATGCTTGTCGCTCGTATGCTGATGCGTACGAAGAATAGCGCTGCGAAGGCTTCATCGCATCGAGCTTGGGCGGAGATTAGTCTGAGGAATCTGAAGCATAACGTACTGGAGTTACAGCGCTTACTCCCCGCTGCCTGCCGAATCATGGCAGTCGTCAAGGCTAATGCTTATGGACACGGAAGCATACCGATTGCGCAGGCTCTAAATAAGATCGGTGTAGCACAGTTTGCAGTCGCCGAGATTGAAGAAGGAATTAGCTTACGCCAGCATGGTGTAACCGGCGATATTCTGATCTTAGGCTATACATCACCTGACCGTATTCATGATCTCTGGCGTTATAAGCTGACGCAAACGATTGTCAGCGCCGATCACGCTATTGCCTTAGATCAATGTGGATTAAACCTAAAGGGGCACATGAAGATTGACACTGGCATGAACCGTCTAGGTGAGCCCTATCAAAACATCGATCGGATCCTATCCTGCTATCAGCTCCAACATGTGCAGGTTACAGGGACATTCAGTCACATGTCCGTATCCGACAGTCTGGATCAAAAGCGTATCGCTTATTCGAGCATGCAAGCGGATCGATTGAACGGCGTAGTCCAGCAGATTAAAGAAGCTGGTCTAGATCCCGGCGCTGTTCATCTTCAGAGCAGCTATGGAATATTGAATCATCCATCGATGGAGTATGATCTGGCGCGACCTGGCATTTCGTTATACGGATTACTAAGCCATGATGAGGATCCGATTATGGCGCAAGCAGAGCTGCGCCCTGTGCTTACCCTGAAGGCGACAGTTGCGCAGGTTAAGGACATAAGCGCTCAGTCTCCGATCGGATACGGGCATGCCTGTATGGCTTCGCGTGATACGCGGATCGCGATCATTACGATTGGCTATGCCGACGGTATTCCGAAGACTTTGGGAGACCAGGGTGGATATGTGCTTATCCGCGGTCAACGGGCAAGCATCGTAGGAAGCATCTGCATGGATCAATTCATGGCAGATGTCACCTCAATCGAAGGAATACAGCAAGGAGATACAGCGACATTAATTGGACAAGACGGTACGGAAGCTATTACTGCAGGTCAGATCGCCGCACGATGCGGGACGCTGACGAATGAGATCATGAGCCGTATCGGAAGTCGGGTGGAACATGTATATCCGTCTTCATACAACAAGCAGCATTTCTAGGTCAGATTGCTGACAGAAGGGTTCCCAAAGGTAAAGCAATATATGCAATAATTTTCTTGCCTGAGACGATGTGAAAAATAAATTAAGCTGTGCTACAATATTAGAATTGCACAGGCAATCATCTCAGGGAGGTTATTTGAATCGCCATGCTAATCATTGGTATCGCCGGCGGCACCGGCTCCGGCAAGACAACTGTGGCTCGCACTGTCATTGATCGTCTTGGATCAGATAATGTAACGTTTATATCACAAGACAATTACTATAAGAACCACGCTCATCTCAGCTTGGATGAACGCACTACGATCAATTATGATCACCCGTTCGCATTTGACAATGAGCTGTTAATTGAAAATGTGAACCAGTTGAGAGCAGGCCAGATCGCATATGCTCCGGTATATGACTTCACAACTCATTCTCGGTTTGAGAATAAGAAGATTGAACTTCAGCCGAACAATATCGTGATTATTGAGGGGCTTCATGTGTTGTCCGACGAGAACCTCCGTCAAATGCTCGACATCAAGGTATTTGTAGATACAGACCCTGATGTGCGCATTCTGCGTCGAGTCGTACGGGATATTGAGGAGCGCGGACGGTCCATCCAGTCCGTTCACAACCAATATCTAAGTACGGTTAAGCCTATGCACGAGGCGTTTATCGAGCCTTCGAAGAAGTACGCTGACGTGATCATTCCAGAAGGCGGTCGTAATGCGGTCGGAATTCAAATGCTGACCACCCTTACGGAGAAGTATCTGACCAGCGAATGGACATGCCCTGAAGCGTGATCGCAATAGTTACAAGATAAAGTCTGTATAGACCAATAAGGGGGCTGGGAAGCTGAGATGTCATTATTTAGCATCTCAGCCCTCTTTTGAGCTGATTTTGGAGCTGAGATGCATGTTTTCGACGTCTCAGCTTTGTTTTTCGGCTCGCCGAGGCGTTTCTGCCGGCTGAGACGTCAATTTTGTGCATCTCAGCCCTTTTTCGGGCTGATTTTGGAGCTGAGATGCATGTTTTCGACGTCTCAGCTTTGTTTTTCGGCTCGCCAAGGGTGTTGTGCCGGCTGAGATGTCTATTTTGTGCATCTCAGCCCTTTTCACAGCTGGTTTTGGAGCTGAGATGCATATTTTCGACGTCTCAACTGAGATAGACCGTTCCAAGATGGCGAGCTCAAGGTTGTCGATTTAATATCGTTAACAATAAAGGGGTTGTCTCAAAAGTCATGTGAAAAATGACTTCTGGGACAACCCCTTTTAGGTGGTCAATATTCATCTGTTCTCTCGACTATATTCGTGATCTCAATGTTCTCTGCACGGATAATGAGCTCATTAGTATCCATGTAGCCTCTCGACGAGTCCAGCAGTACTCGCAACTCGATCAAGTTCTCATTCAGAAGATACAGCTCTTCATATAACCATCTATCGGAAACAAGATCTAAGGGTATCTCGCTGGACTTAACTCCTTCAAATACCAGATCACATGCTTCCATAGAAGTGAAGGCTCCCTTGCAATCCAATGATAATTTAACACAATCTGCGGCTGGAAACTCCATTCTAATGATTCGAGAATCATGAAATCCGGTTACCTCACTGAGAATCTCAGGCTTAAGCGGAAGGCGATCCTTAATGGTTCGGTAGTATTCACTATACTGTCTTACCGCTCCATCCCACTCCTGATTCCAATGTGACTGCCATTCCTGAACAAACGACTTAAGAGGCTGTTTGAGCAGCTGCCCTTGAACCAGACTTCCATCATGAATATACGGTGTAAAGCGATCAGGTAGATATTTGATGAGATATGGCTTCATGTCTTCGAAGTTCTTCTTGTATATTTCCTCATACCTAATATCATGAAATTCCTTGTATTGTTCCTCATCTTCTGGGAAAACCAAATGTCCCCAGACCTGCATCTTCTCATATTGCTGCCTAGTAAAATACTTCATCGCCAACACCTCACTCAACTAATATCACTTGGATGAGCTTCTTGATGGAGGAATAGCCTATTTATCATCGTATGTGTTAAATGTTACTGTACCTAGTTGACCCATTTGTGTTGAAAGGCGGCTATAGCATGGTACTCCTCTTCCAGCAGTCGAGAAACGCGAAGGAAGATCGGAACCAGCTCTCGGTATACATTTACGTTAGAAGGGATCGGTTGATGCACATGTGTAGTTCCTATCCATTCGGACACAATAGAGAAATCCTCGATCTCTCCAAGTGCGTACATCCCCAGCACTACCGCCCCTAAGCAGGAGCTTTCAAAGCTCGCCGGAACATGTATCTCCTGATTGAAGATGTCGGCCATCATCTGACGCCATAGCTCAGATCGCGCGAATCCGCCAGTCGCCTGGATCTTACTTGGAACGCCAATGATCTCTTCGAGCGCCAGCATGACGGAGTAAAGATTCAGGATAACGCCTTCGAGCACGGAACGAATCATATGCTCCCGCTTATGATGCAGGCCGAGTCCGAAGAAGGACCCCCGCGCATCCGCATTCCACAGCGGCGCGCGTTCCCCTGCCATATACGGATGAAAGAGCAGCCCGTCCGCACCCGCGGGTACCCTGGATGCAATGCTAGTCAGGACCTCATACGGGTCAATGCCTAGGCGTTTCGCTGTCTCCATTTCAGAAGGTGCCAGCTCATCGCGAACCCAACGAAAGATCATCCCGCCGCTGTTAACAGGACCGCCAACCACCCAATGGTGTTCGGTTAGCGCGTAGCAGAAGGTTCTGCCCTTCGGATCTGTCACAGGTTTATCTATGACTGCGCGAATCGCTCCACTCGTTCCGATCGTAACAGCAGTTGTACCCGGCTCGATCGCATTAACGCCAAGATTGGACAGTACACCATCGCTCGCGCCGATGATGAACGGCGTCTCAGGCGAGATGCCGAGCTCTTGAGCGTACTCCTCATCCAACTTCGTGAAGATGGAAGTCGTAGGCACGGGCTCCGACAGCTTCTCTGGCGTTATGCCCGCGACTTCTAGAGCGCCTTCATCCCACTTCAACTCTTTCAAGTTGAACAGCCCAGTAGCAGAAGCAAGCGAATGATCGATCACGTAGCGACCAAACAATTTATAAAAGATATATTCCTTAATGCCAATAAATTTATATGCCCTTAAGAACAGGTCCGGATTCTCCTCACGTATCCAAGCAATCTTCGTGAGCGGCGACATGGGATGAATCGGAGTCCCCGTTCTGCTGTAGATCTCGAGTCCGTTCATTTCGACGCGAATTCGATCCGCCATCTTGCTCGAACGGCTGTCTGCCCATGTGATGCAGCGTGTCAGCGGGTTTCCCCCTTCATCCATCACTATCACACTGTGCATCGCCGAACTGAAGGATACCAATGCCACATGATCAGCCGCATTATGATGCCCCTCCTGCTGTTGAAGCACCGCCGTAATCGTTCCGATTACGGCTTGCAAGATTTCATCGGGGTCTTGTTCGGCAATGGATGGAGCAGGGCTGAACAGAGCGTATTCGATATGATGTGTACGGATAACTTTACCTCGTTCCCCGTAGAGAACGGCTTTGGTGCTTGTAGTCCCGATATCGACTCCTATGTAATAGGATCCATGCGCCTTCATGTGCTTCTCTCCTTATCATAAGCATTGACAGTACTGATTCGTCCGATTGTAAGCTCGTCTACCATCCATGGTAACGGAAAATGATTGTACATTCCAATTTATATTTCACGATGAGAAGATAGACCCTTGAACAGTCCCACGCCGCCAGTAAACCAACAGCCTGAACACATCGTCTGGACATCAAAAAGAGGCCAGAGACGAATTAAGCGTCCCTGACCTCGACCCTGACCATTTATATTAAGATGCTAATGCTGCTAAGTTATACGTAGGACTTGAAGTGCATCTTGAATCGGAACAGCGCGTCCTCTTCGTACCATGCAGGGAAATTGGTTCCCCATGTATTGTTATGCAGATTCACATGCATGCCGCCTGTCAAGGATGCGAAGGAATGATCGAACTGAAGCAATCTTCGTTCGCCCGGACATACCAAGGCGGCATCCAGCATCTCGATCTCCACCTCACCGTCAGCGCCTCGATACGTGACGCCCTTGTTAACGGCATGCATGTTGCGGTTGCCGCCCTTCACTACCTCGAGCGGTGATACGAGCTGTCCCAGCTTATCCATTTTCCACAGATTCGGGTTGTCTACAACAGGGTTGAAGGTGATCCAAGAAGCCTCCGGCAATCGGTTCGCATCCTTATCAAACCACATCAGCTTATATTCAACCGTGTCGGCACCCATAGAGAATCGGTATTCAACCTCGAGCTCTCTAGGCGCTCCCCGACGTTCTGCCGCTTCCTTAGGCATCCGCAGCTTGAGCTTCACGATATCTTGGCCATCCGCCTGATGGTGAAGGATCGAGCTTAATTTAGGCGTTATCGTCTGATGGGTAATCCACTCGGAAGTCAGCTCCATCCCCGGCTTGCCGAAATCCCCGATCACCCAGAAGTGCGTATTCTTCCATCTGACATGATACTCGCGGTACCAACGATCATAATCTTCTTGGGAATAGGTTTCATAGGAGAATAGACCAATCGGATTGGATGGGCCTGCCCATTCCTTGCCGTTCTTGTCGCGAAGCTCGACGATTGAGCCATCATCTGCAAACTTAACCTTGAAGCTGCCTAGCGCGTAGGACTGATCAGCTTGCAATACCGCAGCTTCTGCTGAGCTTGCCGTATCGCGTAGTGGTCTAAGCCCTTCTAGCGCAGCTCTCGCTTCTGCTCGCCGCTCCGGATGAAGAGCCTCAACTGCTCTCAAGATATAGTCCCGCTGCTCCTGCCAAGATCGTTCCATCAGACTGTAGGAGCGCTCATCCAATCTAGATTGTGCTTCCTCGCCAAACATATCAACGATCTCACCGCGTGAATTATGCTCCAGAAAACGATACTCCATCGGATTCAGGGTAACATCTGTCTTATCATCCTTACGCGCCTTCTGGAAGTCTGCTTTCTCATAATGAGCATAATCCGCCAAATAACGCTTAATATCTGCTCCCCAAGTGTGCTCCGCGACCATGATCAGCTCATCGCAGAACGCCTTGTATTCTTCATCCTCTGTCGTCCAAGCGCCTTCCGCTAACCATCGGCTCTTCAGTCTCAGCAGCTCCCGATAAGCAGCCAGCTTATACGGATCTGTGGAAGAGCCGTGAATCCAGCTGTCGCCAATCTCTTCTTCTACGACTGGAAGAGTATCGCGGATGGCCCATACTTTCTCCGCGTAGCGATCCAACGTCGAGGCTTCAATAACCGCATTCGGGTATTTTTCTCTAAGCCGTTGGAATTCTGCCTCGATCTGCTCGACGGATGAAGGTCCGTGATTATCGTGTGTATGCGCGAAGTACAGCATATCCTGCAAGCCTTCCATTTCAATGGAATCGCCGTAGTCCTTGCTGTATTCAACGACGATCTCTGATCCGTCTTGATTGCGCCATACAAATACCTCCGGCACATGAGGCACATGACTTGAGGCATTAACGCCCAGATGCACATACTTGATACCCGCCTTGGCGAGTTGAGTGACCATCGATCGCGTATGACCCGGAACGTCGGTCATCTTAGCTGCGATCGTCTGCTTGCCGAAGCGGCGATCCAGCGCTTGCGACATTTCAATTCCGTATGCCAGCAATTCTGGGTCCATTAATTCGGTATAAGTTGTAAATGGAAGACCATGCCATCTTAGATAACCCTTATCGATTGCATCAGCAACCTTGGCCTTCGCTTCGTCGCTGCCGTATTTCAAGATGTGATGGATCAACCATGAGCCTGTTGTCCATATAAAGGATCCTTTGTCCGGGTGATCCGCAAAGTACTCGCCCGTTGAGATCGCACTCGGTATAAATACGTTCATGTATCGCTCCGTTACACGCTGCGCTAGATCGGTATAACCAATATCGAGATGTGTCTTGAACACAACATGAATATGCTTCTTGGATGGATTAGTCACTAGTCTCACTCCTTATCTTGACTCACATAACTACATCGTAAGGGGTTGCACGCGAGTTGACTATCCGATTTATATCGAATAGGATTCGAAACATTAGGAATATGAAATACAAATTAGGGCCGTGCTGGTAAATAGAGTAGACTGAGCTTATCCTATGGACATAACAAAGAGGCCAGAGACGACTTGAGCGTCCCTGGCCCTGACCTTGACCTTGGCTATTTATATGAAAATGCTAATACTGCTGCGTTATACGTAGGAATTGAAGTGCATCTTGAATCGGAAAAGAGCGTCCTCCTCGTACCATGCCGGGAAGTTCGTTCCCCAGATATTGTTGTGCAGGTTCACATGCATGCCGCCTGCCAATGATGCGAAGGAATGATCGAATTGAAGCAATCTTCGTTCGCCTGGACATACCAAGGCAGCATCCAGCATCTCGATCTGTACCTCACCGTCAGCACCACGATAAGTGATGCCCTTGTTAACAGCGTGCATGTTGCGATTGCCGCCCTTTACTACCTCGAGCGGAGATATGAGCTGTCCCAGCTTATCCATTTTCCACTGATTCGGATTGTCTACTGCAGGGTTGAAGGTAATCCAGGAAGCCTCCGGCAATCGGTTCGCATCCTTATCAAACCACATAAGCTTATATTCAACCGTGTCACAATCCACAGCGAATCTGTATTCAACTTCGAGCTCTCTAGGCGCTCCCCGCTTCTCTGAAGCTTCCTTCGGCATCCGCAGCTTGAGCTTCACGATATCTTGGCCATCGGCCTGATAGTGATGGATCGAGCTTAGTTTAGGCGTTACCGTCTGATGGGTAATCAACTCGGAAGTCAGTTCCAACCCTGGCTTGCCGAAGTCCCCAGTCGCCCAGGAGTAGGAATACTTCCACATCACATGATACTGACGGTACCAACGATCATAATCTTCTTGGGAATAGGCTTCGTAAGAGAATAGACCAATCGGATTGGATGGGCCTGCCCATTCCTTGCCCTTCTTGTCTCGGAGCTCGACGATAGAACCATCATCTGCAAACTTAACCTTGAAGCTGCCTAGCGCGTATGACTCGTCGGCTTGCAATACCGCAGCTTCTGCTGAACTTGCCATACCACGTCTTGGCTTGAGCCCCTCTAGCGCTGCTGCCGCTTCTGCTTGTCGCTCTGGATGAAGAGCCGCAACAGCTTTCGTGATATAGTCCCGCTGTTCCTGCCAAGATCGTTCCATCATACTGTAAGAGCGCTCATCCAATCTAGATTGCGCATCCGCGCCAAACATATTGATCATGTCAGCGCGTGCACCACTCTCCAGGAACTGATACCCCGTCGGATTCAGAGTAACATCTGTCTTATCGCGTTTACGCGCCTTCTGGAAGTCTGCCTTCTCATAATGAGCATAATCCGCCAAATAACGCTTAATATCTGTTCCCCAAGTGTGCTCCGCGACCATGATCAGCTCATCGCAGAACGACTTGTATTCTTCATCTGCTGTAGTCAAAACGCCTTCCGCTAACCATCGGCTCTTCAGTCTCAGCAGCTCCCGATAGGCAGCCAGCTTATACGGATCTGTGGAAGAGCCGTGAATCCAGCTGTCGCCGATCTCTTCCTCCACGACTGGCAGGGTATCGCGGATGGCCCATACTTTCTCCGCATAGCGATCCAGCGTTGAGGCTTCAATAACCGCATCTGGATACGTTTCTCTCAGCCGTTGGAATTGTGCCTCGATCTGCTCCACGGATGAAGGTCCGAGATTATCGTGCGTATGCGCGAAGTACAGCATGTCCTCAAAGCCTTCCCTTTCATAGGAATTGCCGTAGTCCTTGCTGTAATGGACGATGATCTCCGATCCGTCTTGGTTGCGCCATACTGCCATTTCTGGCACATTCGGCACAGTACTTGATCCATTAACGCCTAGATGCAAATACTTGATGCCCGCCTGGGCGAGATAAGTGATCATCGAACGCGTATGACCGGGAACGTCGGTCATCTTGGCTGCAATCGTCCGCTTGCCGAAGCGGCGATCCAGCCCCTTCGTCATCTCCATACCGTATTGGAGCAGTTCAGGGTCCATCAATTCAGTATAGGTTGTAAAAGGAAAACCATGCCATTCTAGATAACCCTTGTTGATCGCGTCTTCCACCTTGCTCTTTTCTTCTTCGCTGCCATGCTTCAAGATGTGGTGGATCAGCCAGGAGCCTGTTGTCCATATAAAGGACCCTTTGTCAGGGTGCTCCGCAAAGTATTCAGCTCTTGAGATCGCACCTGGAATGAATACGTTCATATATCGCTCCGTCACACGCTGCGCCAGATCGGTGAAACCAATATCGAGATGTGTCTTGAATACAACATGGATTAACTTCTTAGATTGATTAGCCAATGGTCCCACTCCTTTATCATAATTCATATATCTCCATCGTAAGGGGTTACACGCGAGTTGACTTTTCGATTCATATGGAATAGGATTCGAAACATTAGGAGTATGAAACATGAATAGGGGTAATGTTATGACGATCTCCAACAAGAACAACGAGCGATGGGTCTATCGCTATGGTGATCATCCGAAGCTGATGCACATGACGGAATTCGAGCTATTAGGGTACGATCATTTTAAAACGGCTGCTCCGTTGCAGATCCATTTCCATGAAGATGCTTATGAGTTTGTCTATATTGAACAAGGTAAAGTGAGCTGGGAAGTTGACGGCGTCACGCACCATACGCATGCGCAGCAGCTATTCCATACGCGGCCGGGAGAGAGCCATCGAGCTAGCTTCGACTATATAGGTCCTTGCACGATCTGGTGGATCATTATACGGAATCCTGAAACACATCATGAATGGTTCTCATTAGGGGAAGCAGAGCGAGAGGAATTCGTTCATGTGCTTAAACATCAACCCCGTATATGTTCAACGAACCGAGGGATTGTTGAGCCCTTCCGCGGCTTGCGAAGAGTCATTGAACAGCCAGATTCGATATTAACGGCATATCAAGTTCGCCACTATATATTAGAAATACTGCTTCAGCTCATGCAATCGACGAACTCATCCTCACAGTCTCCCGACCTGCACCAGTATTCAGTAGAGCTCGCTTCGCGCATTGAGGCGAATCCGGCTCTTCGTTGCACGAATGAACAGCTCGCGGCAGAGGCAGGGCTGAGCGAGTCGCACTTCTATCGCGTATTCCGTGAGACTAACGGGCAGTCGCCAGCAACCTATATGGATCGAGTGCGGATGGATTGCGCTTGCCGCATGCTTCTGGAATCCCATGCGACGATAACAAGCGTGGCAATGGACTTGGGGTTTAAGACGAGCCAGCATTTTGCGACGGTGTTCAAGAAATATGTCGGCATGACTCCGCGCGATTGGCGCCAACGTGAGGGGCGATAAGTTTCCTGCTATAAAAAAGAGCATGTCCCTAAGTAGAATAAACCACTCGGGGGACATGCTCATCTTCGAATTAATCTTCTTGCTCTACGTTATGGTACACCTGTTGAACATCGTCCAGATCTTCCAGCGCATCGATCATCTTCTCGAATTGCGCCTGCACGTCTTCTGGAATCGTTACATAGTTCTGAGGAATCATGGAGATCTCCGCAACGGTAAATTCCGTGACGCCTTCATTCTTGAACGCTTCTTGAACAGCATGGAACTGATCCGGCTCAGCGTATACGATAATCGTATCGTCCTCTTCCATAATATCGCGAACATCTACATCCGCGTTCATCAGGATTTCCAACGCTTCATCGGCTGTCTTGCCTTCCAGACCAATGACCGCAGTCTGCTCGAACATATAGGATACAGATCCGCTTACGCCCAAGCTGCCGCCATTCTTGTTAAATGCGGAACGAACTTCAGACGCCGTACGATTCACATTATTCGTCAATGCGTCTACGATAACCATCGATCCGTTAGGACCGAAGCCTTCATAACGAAGCTCTTCATAATTCTCATCGGAACCGCCCTTAGCCTTTTCAATCGCACGGTCGATGATCGCTTTTGGTACATTATAAGTCTTGGCACGCTCAAGCACGAACCTCAACGCCTGATTGGAGTCAGGATTCGGCTCGCCCTGCTTCGCAACTACGTATATTTCTCTTCCGAATCTGGCATATACGCGGCTCGTGTTAGCATCTTTGGATGCTTTCTTTTCTTTAATATTATTCCATTTACGTCCCATTCTGAATTCGCTCTCTTTCTGCAAAAATGTGCATAATTACTATAATTATATTTCGAAACGGTGCCTTGAGCAAATCGAATTGTTCACATGGAATAAATATACAAAAAAAGAACCGGTAGAGACGATACTTGTTCTCTAACGGTTCTCTAACGATTCTCGATTGTCCTCGTACGAAACGGAGTGCCTGCACTGCCCAGTCGGATGCTCCTGCGCTATGCATTCCTCTTAAGCGGGTGGCATTTGTCTCCCGGGATCGTTAGTGTCACGAGATCCTGCTCCCGCAGCAGCCGATGCTCCGCGTTATTCAAGACATCCACGGACACGTCCAATCCATTAACGCTTACCTGATAACGCACCACATTGCCCAAGATAGACAGATTGTTGATCTGTCCCTCAGCATGCATGTACCCATCAGCTTTCCGATCCAGAGCCGCTTGCGGCTGAATCGCAATGACCTCCGGGCGAACAGCAAACAGCTCGCCATGAGGAATAGAAGCGAAACCGGCTTGCTCCAGCTCGCCGCGATGCCACACATTGTAGCTGCCGATGAAGCGCGCGACGAATTCCGTATCCGGAGCGGCATAGATTTTCTCCGCCGTCCCCTGCTGCTCGATCTCGCCGTGATTCATCACGATGATCCGGTCGGATATGGTCAGCGCCTCCTCCTGATCATGCGTGACGAAGATCGTCGTCATGTTCAGCTTCCGCTGAAGCTGGCGGATCTCGCTGCGCAGCATCCGACGAATCTTCGCATCCAGCGCGCTTAGCGGCTCGTCGAGCAGCAGCACCTTCGGGCGCTTTACGAGTGAGCGCCCTAGCGCCACGCGCTGCTGCTGGCCCCCGGATAGCTGATGCGGGTATTGATTCTCCTTGCCCTGCAGATCGATAATCTCGATCATTTCTTCGACCAAGGAGGTGTACTCCGCCTTCTTCATCCTGTCCATCTTGAGTCCAAACGCTATGTTCTCGAACACGGTCATATTCGGAAACAGCGCATACGATTGAAACACCATTCCCACTCGCCGATCCTTCGGGGACAGCGCCGTTATATCTCGATCACCGATGAACATTTTACCGGAGTCGATAGGATGTAAACCTGCGATCGCACGCAGCAACGTGCTCTTCCCGCAGCCCGATGGGCCAAGCAATGTGAGGAACTCTCCCTCATCCAACGTAAATGAGATATCCTTCAGTACAGTAAGCTCATTGTAGCTCTTCCTTACCCCTTCAACGCGTACAAAGCTCATCATTCTTCCTCCTGCACCGACGTCTTCTTGTACCCTTGCGACTTCCAGCCGCCCAGCTTCAGAACAAGCCCTGACAGCAATAGAATTAATAGAAAATAAGTCATGACGACCGCGCTGGAGGACTGGCCGGACGTCTTCATCTGATTGTACAGATACATCTGGATCGTCTCGTAATCACCGCCAACCAGCATACGCGACATAACGAACTCTCCAAATATCATTGAGAAGGACAGCAGGCTGGCTACTAATGTGCCCGGCAGGATATTGGGAAGAATGACTTTGCGAAAGGCTGTCATCTTGCTCGCTCCCAGCACCTCCGCCGCATCCACGAGATCGATCGCATTGATCGTGTCGAGACTGTTCTTTACACTCTGATAAATGAAAGGCTGGATCATGACGAAATAGACGCCGAGCAGAATCCAGATCGTGCCCGTGATCGCAACCGGCTCCGAGGAATAAATCTTAATTAGGCCGATGGCCGCTACCACTGGCGGAAAGGCAAACGGCAGCATAATCGAAACCTGCAGAAGCTTCTCCCACTTCGGATAATACACATGGAGCACGAAGATCACGGGGATCATAATCGTAAGCGTAATCGATACCGTCAGTACACTAACAAGAACGGTTCTGCCCATCGCCTCATAGAATCTTAGATCCGTCCAGAGCTGCCCGTACCATTTCAGCGTGTACGCCGTAGGGATGATGTCGTTCTGCCATTCCTTGGCTAATGAAAATAGCAGGGTGCCGACAATCGGGAGGAACAGATATAAGAGCAGCACGGCAATAACCGATACATGCCATTTCCCGCTTCTCCCGGCTTGCCTCGATGTCTTATGCCGCTTAGCGGCTGTACCTGTCGATTTCACAGACCTCTCCTCCTCGACCAGCGCGACATCTGTTCACTGATGAATAGAGAGATCAGCATGATTAACGCCAGAATGACAGCCAGAGCGCTGCCCAATTGGAAATTAGGGAAGATATCGCCCGACACCAGAGCTGCGATGCGAATCGTCAGCAGATTGTAGTTGATGCCGGTCAGGGCATATGCTGTCGCATAGGCGCCTAGCGAATTGGCAATAAGAATGCTAAACGTGCCGAGCAGGCTTGGCAGCATAACGGGGATGCCGATATGGCGCCAGAACTTCCATGGTGATGCGCCAAGCAGAGAGGCCGCCTCCTTCCATTCATCGCGAATGCCGTGGAAGATCGGATATACAAGCAGAATGGCAAGCGGTGTCTGATAATAGGTGTAAGTTAGCAATAGACCAGTTCCGGAATAGAGATCGAAGCTTGCGAGTGTACTCCAACCCAATTCCTTGGCTAATAGGATGAACGCGCCATTACCGCCGAATAGAATCATATAAGCAAAGGCCAACGGCACACCGACGAAGTTCGTAATCATGTTGGAGATCATCAGCATGTTATCTCTTACTCGGGTCGTAAAGCGAGTAATGGAATATGCGCACACAATAGCGATGAGGATGGCGATAATACTGGAGAAAAAGGATACTTTAACACTGTTAATGATCGCCTGCTGATAGAGCGGACTAGAAAAGCTCTTAACATACTGGCCAAGGGAGAACCCTTGGCCAGCATCATCCTGAAAGCTCATGATAATCATACCCGCGATCGGAAGCAGCTCGAACGCGCTGATCCAGAGGATGAGCGGGAGCAGGACAAGCAGCATCATTTTACTTTGGATTGCACCTGTTCTAGCCATAATTGCGGCAACTCCTTGAGTGCATTTTCCCATGCTTTAAAGTCTTGAATCGGTTTAACGTTCGCGTACTCTTTCTCGTCGATCATCTTAGCCGATACGTCGTCAGGAAGCTTCACACTCGTACGAATCGGACGGGCAAAGCCCTTCGCCAGATTAATCTGGCCCTCATCGCTGAATATGTAGGCTCGGGCAAGCTTCGCCGCATTAGGATTAGCCGCGTTCTTATTGATGACCGAAGCATATCCGCTTATAATACTGCCCTCTGAAGGGATATGCACATCGAACTTGGCTGGATCAATCTGCTCTCGGTAGCCTAATGAATTGAAGTCCCATAACAGGATGACTTCGCCCTCGCCCTTCTGAATCGTCGGTACGCTGACATCCGTCTTCGCGATTCGATCTTGCTCCGCCAGCTCGGCGAAGAAATCAAGCCCTGGCTTCAAGTTGCTCTCGCTGCCGCCGAATGCGAGAGCTGCCGCTAATACCGCGTGCTGGGCCTGCGATGCCTTCGTTACATCGCCGACCGACACTTTATACTTGCCGGCTTTGATGTCAGCCCAGCTCTTCGGGCAAGTATCCACCAGCGTGTTGTTGCAGAGGAACGAGATAGAACCGGTGTAGCCTACTACCCAGTCGCCGTCATCATCCTTGGCCCAGTCGGGTATCTCATCCCAGTACTGCGTCTTATACTTCAGCGTAAGTCCCTTCTGCTCCGCCACCGGACCGAATGCAATTCCGACATCGCCAATATCCGGAGGATTGTTCTTCTCCGTCTCGAACTTCGCCAGCTCTTCCGCACTGGACATATCTGTGTCCGTGTGGTCGATGCCGTACTTCGATTTCAGGTCGTCCCACGTTCCCTTCCAGTTCGCCCAGGAATCCGGCATACCTACGCTTGCAAGCTTCCCTTCCTTCTTAGCCAGAGGCACAAGCTCTTCAAGCGTAAGATTCTCCGATGCCGTGGAAGTGCCGCCGCCTTCACTCTTCTTGGAGCCGGAACTGCACGCAGCAAGCAGCATAACCAAGACTAGAAGCAGAACCACTAAGCCTCTCTTCTTCACGCCTAACATTCCCATTCCTCCTGCACCTCCTCTTCCCCTCCAAATGTCGATTAAACTCGTTTCCGATAGCCGTGAATTGGTATGTCTGCCATGTGCTCCGATACTGGGATGTCCAGCAGCGCGCACATAAGAGGCGCAAGCGCCAATTGAGGCAAATGTTGAATCGTGTAGTTGCCTGGCTCAAAATGATCCCCGATTGCGATCAGACCTACGTCCCGCTCCGCTTCACCCGTCCCTCCGTGATGACCATCGGTATTCATGCCATGATCAGCCGTAATCAGAATGTTATAGCCCTCCACCATCCATTGCGGCAGGAGCATCGCCAGCAATTGGTCTATCTTGAGCGCGGCGCCGCGATACTGAGCGGAATTGGAGGTGAACTTATGACCCATATCATCGATATTCATAGAATGTATATACAGAAAGTCAGGATCGTACACTTGCCTCAGATGCTCCGCATCCGCGAGCAGATGGGAATCCGGGTAGTGATCCTCAAAGTAAAACATCCCATGCTGGATAGGCATGTTCTCGTCATGCTGAATGCGGTCCTTGAGATAATCGAACGGAGCTCGCTGGTACAACTCGCTCACCCAATAATATGCTGCTGCAGCCGTTTTCAGCCCATGTTCGCGCGCCATATGAAAGACGCTCGGAAACATGGACTTTCTGACAACCGAATTGGCCGTAATGCCGTTCATCCAACTGGGCGTACCGGTAAGCAGCACCTCATATAAGGGTCGCGACAGACTTGGAAGCTCGGACTTCACCCTGTATAGCGCAGCCTGCTTCTTCTCCAGCAAATGGTTCACATACCCCATCGAAGAGACCATGACGTCATAACGAAGCCCATCCAGTACAATGACGATCGTCTTGCTCATAAAGGCAATCTCACCTCAGTCCTAATAATAATGATGAAGACCTTAAGT
Source organism: Paenibacillus sp. EB106-04-04-XG159 (assembly GCF_058791835.1). NCBI lineage: Bacteria > Bacillati > Bacillota > Bacilli > Caryophanales > Paenibacillaceae > Paenibacillus > Paenibacillus sp. EB106-04-04-XG159. The sequence continues at coordinate 121,227 of NZ_JBYTDY010000010.1, forward strand.
TGATTCCTTTGATATTACGCTCGTTATGTCGGGTCTAATACACTTAGTGAAGGATTTACTCCATTAAAAAAGACACCTTCGCGGTGTCTTTTTCATTCCATAAGTATTCTTCTAAAAATGAATGGTCCTGTCCTCGCCGGCGCCAACACGCACCAGAACCATTTCGGAGCTGGCTAGGTCGACTGTGACAATGTCGAACACAGTTTCCGAAGCCGTCCCCTCTATCCTCTCTGGTGAAATTTCGAACTCCTTATGTGTATAGGCATTATTCGAAGAGATCATCTTCATTCCGTCTCTATCTATACATTGGTCGTAATGAACATGTCCGAACATGCTGGCGATCACCTTCATAGGACCCTGCTCTGTGAAATCGGCGACGATATCGTATGCAAAATCTTCATCCCCGCCAGTCGATGCGGACGTATACGGCACCCCTTCATGGAAAGCGCGAATGAGATCCCACATAGCCTCGCCATTCCTAACGCCGATATCACTTCCGTACACATCGTCCAGCACCAATGAGACATGTGAAAAGACGAATACATGCCACTGTTCCCGGTCAGGCATGCCGCTAAAGTCAAGCGCCTTATTCGCGACCCAGTTCAGCTGTCTGTTGGAGAAGGCATAATCCCATTGACCATGATATCTCAATGTGCCTTCAGATGTCGTCACATACGGAATATCAATGCAATTAAGCACGATGACACGCGTTCTCTTGGATGGAATGTCCATGTAATAATACAAGCCAAATTCATTGCCCGTATCGAACGTCGCTCGGCCTTCTAATTGGCGAAACCCGTACTCGTACAATTCGGAAGGAAAGATGACATTCTCCGTACTGTTCGACTTGTTCATACAATCAATAATTGAATTATCGTCATGATTGCCGTTTACAGTTAATAATGGTACGGGTGTGCCACCCAAACAGCCCAAGATTTCCTTCTGCGCGGCGACTACCGCATCCTTACCCCCATTGATGCTTAAGTCCCCTCCGCATACGATAAAATCTAGGGGCAATGTTTCCGCCAGACGCTGAATCGCTTGCGCGGCGAATATCTGGTTGCCGCCGAGGGTATGATGCGGGTCGGTAATAAAGATGAAATTCAACGATTGATCATTCTGCTTGAAGGCTGTCTTGTGCACCGCATGTTCAATCATTTCCGTATAATACGCCGGCATTGTACTCATCTGAATCAACTCCCATCTTACTCTAGCTCCTGGATCTCATATGTTCCTTTTATAAATTGATAAGTCCAATCGTATAGCACTCTGTGCTCTGGGTTCGTGCTGCGGGCGCTGTCCAGCAATGAAGTGTTCCCTTGATAATACCCTCTGAAGGTATTCGTCATATAGCCGTACTTGACGCCTCCGTTCAGGTACTCTATATACCTGCGGCGATATGCGGGATCCTCATTCATCCTTTCATCGCATTCCATCTCGACGCCAACTCCATATAGCTGGGCCAAATAAGCCGTATCTTCTATACGCTCTTCCTTCGTACCGTTAAAGAAGTGATTCGGCTGCAATACGACAGCATCAAATCCCAGCTCTCTCCAGTCAAAGCTGCGTAAGCCGTAAAAGAATGGAATCCAGAAGAATTGCAGGTCTTGTTCATGTACGATCTTACTCATGTAGCGGATCAGGTTATCTTCCTGCGGGATGTCAGCACTTACTCCTTCGCTCAACCAATAGATGCCTGACAGCTCCAGATGGTCGTAGCCCTTTGAGCTCCATCTGGTCATAAGTTGATCCATATACCAGCTCATCAACAGCTTCTTCATTGCGAGTTCTTCCGCCACACTGAGCACGCCGCCATCATAAGCGGCTAACTGGCCTTCTTTAATCTCAAATGAGGAGCTAAGCGTGCCGGGGTTAGGCAGCATGAGCACGACTTTCATGCGTTTACCCGATTGCCCTAGCTGTTCAGCCGCCTCTTTTGTTGCATCATTCAAATGATCAAGATCACCGTCAACACCAAAGGTTTTATCGAGATACCATTTCCATTCCGTCTCGATCACCGCGGTTCCCGTTTCAAAGCTGAGTCCGGAAGGACTTATCAATCCAAGATACAGCACTCCGTCAAACATCCAATCGACAGGCTTGCCCTGTTCATCGACGTAGCTGATATAAGGGATGATGTTGTCCTTCGTCCATACGCCAGTGCCGTTGGAATAATGTCCATTGTACAGCAGCGCCAGATCATAGATGCCAGCCGTATGTTCTCCCGGAGCCATATACCCCGACAGATACGAATCTGTTCTGCCCGTTTCATCTGTTACCGCGTCCGTTCCCCATACCTCCAGCTCATCAGCCATTAGATCGAGATCGGCTGTAAGAGTTACCTTCAAGTATCGCGCCGCGAAGGACTTCGCTTCCTTATCTCCAGTGCGAAGACCATCCTCTTTGCCATCCCATACATAGAGCTGGTCATGCGCCGGACCGGCATGCCACATAGGCTTGCGGGAAGGGATGTGAGCGGCAAGCTCCCATCCCTGTCCATCTGCGGATGCAAATACCGATACGGTAGCCGGGAAAAATATCTTCTGATCCGTATACTGCAAGAACCGAATTGCAACACGTTCAATCGATTTCTCGCCACCAAGATCAAGAATGATTCCGTGTGTGGTCCCTTCAGAAAAGCGAACCCACCGAGGATCATCCGGGTCCAGTTCCGCCCGTTGCCCGTCCGTCAATAGAGTTTGCTCCAGGATCGCCGCTCCTCGCACCGAATCTAATTGATAGGTCAGGCCAGCTGCTAAATTGCGTTGTAGCATGTTCATCTTCCCCTCATCCTCTTAGAAGTCATACGTCCCTTTCTATCCAACGATACCTGAGCGCTCTACGCTCTCAACAAACTTCTTCTGCAGCAGCAGGTAGAAAATGATCAATGGGATAATGACCACTATGACACCCGCATTGAGTCGGTACGAGTTCAGAATCGGCTCAGAACTGTTATAGCCAAGCTTAGCTGGCAAAGAAGCCAACTGCATGGACAATACGGATGATTCCGTTAAGAACATGGATACATAATAGGTATCGCTGTACTGCCATACAAACGAGAACAGCACGACAGTCACGATCGCTGGCATCGCATTCGGCAGCATGACGCTCCTGAATGTCTTGAACGGTCCCGCTCCATCTACTAAGGACGCTTCTTCCAGCTCATTAGGCAGGGACCGGAAGAACTGACGGAATATAAAGATATAAAGTCCATTCTTAAGACCAGTCGCTGTCAGATACGATAAGATAAATGGCCACTGTGTATTGAGCAGATTAAGCTCGGACTTTCCGGTCAGCAATTCCACTAGGCCAAATAAATCGAAATAGCGATAATGCAAATAAGTGGGAACCATAATCGTTTGCGGCGGCACGATAATCGTGAAAACTACCATTACAAACAGAACGCTGGATCCCCAAAATTTCAAACGCGCAAATCCGTAACCCGCCAGCGCACATGAAATAGTTTGCAGAATAGCCGCCATAGCCGCAATGAAGAGCGTGTTCACCAGCGACCCCCAATAATCCATCTTCCCCATAATGAATTTGAAGTTATCGAGTGATACATTCTTCGGAAACCAGAAGATCGTCTGATCAAACATATCCTCTTGTCCCCGCAATGCAATCGATAATTTTAGGAGAATCGGGTAAAGGATAACGTAGCTGATCCCAACAAGGAGCACGGTTCGGAATATCTTCCACAGCCATTCTTTGCTTTTGTTCGTCACTGTCGGTATATACCTGTGAGCTGATGCCGCAGCCTGATCGACCTTTTCGATGACAGAGAACTCTTTCTTACGAATCATAGTAGAACACCCTCTTTGAGATAATGAGTGTAAACAAGCCAATGAGCACCAGTATGGTAAGGAAATAGACCCAGGACATGGCCGCGCTCAATCCAAAGTTGTAAAGCTGAAAGGATGTGCTCTTCAGCAAGCCTGACATCTGGCTATTCAAGAAAGAGTCAATGATCGAATAGATGGTGTTTGTCAGGATGAGCGGTGTCATTTGCGGAAATGTGATTTTCCAGAAATTCTCATACGCCGTCGCTCCTTCAATCCGTGAAGCCTCATACAGTGACGGAGATATGGATTGAAGCCCTGCTAGAAAGATGATGATCTGCACACCTGAAGCACTGATGATCTGGTAGATGCGGTTAACCGCATCTGAGAGATAGATGACCAATCCACGAGGGACGCCCATCTGAAAGAGAATTCTCTCCAGCTCGAAATTTTTCAGAGCTGTCAACGTTCCACTTGCACCTTCCGCTATCGTGCTTCCCTGTGCGGCCTGACCCATAAAATCTGCCCAATCCAGACTTGTGAGTAATCCTGTTGAGATAATGACCGGCAAGAAGAAGACTGCGCGCGCAATCGAGCGTCCTCTAAACTTCTGATTCAATATCGTAGCAATGAATAAGCTAAAAAAGATAATCAAGGGTACATTGATCGCCATATTAATTATCGATTCATACAACACTCGATTAAACGTCGGATGAATGGTAAAGGCTTCAATATAGTTAGCCCAGCCTACGGGCTCCAGCACCAACCCCTCCTCCACCTTCAGATTGCTGAGGCTGTACTGAAGGGATTGGATCAAAGGAACTGTAAATAAGAATACGAAGCCGAGGAACCAGGGCAGGACGAACAGCATGCCCATCATTGCCTTCTTACGCGATAAAGTTAGGCGAGATTTACGCATGTCAGTTTCCTCCTACCTTATAGCCCATTCCATCTATCGATATGCCATCGACTGAAACAGGCTGTTCGTTATAATTCACGTAAATTTTAGTGCCGTCCTCATAAGTGGTACAAAATACACGATCCGACAGTTCCGAATGTCCGGTTATCGTCATATGCCGCACCCCTTTTAAAGCCTCATTGACTTCATCATAGGCTTGAACCGCTTCATCGATCCAATATTGATAATGATTCGCATACAGCATATTGGCGGCCGTATCTGTCAGATCCGTGCCCTTCTCATATATCCAGCGGTAATACACGTTGCTGCCGGTTTCAATCGCCTTCAATACATTCATCCGATTCGATTGATCCATCGCCTCATTAAATGGTACGGAGGAGATATCCATGTAGCCATGCAGAACCAGTTGATAGAAAGGAACGGCTTCATCAGTGATGTTGATGCCGTTGCTGCCACTAGGCGCGTTGACCACCGTCTTCACGTACGGTAGCGTGTACGCATTGCCTCCGCTAACCATCAGGTCTGGAAATGACTGCTTCGCTTTCTCAAGCTCCACTTCGACGATTGCAGCGTTATGTTGACGTGTCGCGGGTCTGCTGTCATCAAAGTTGGAGTTCAATTCGTCCCCTAGATCTCGGTAGGACAAACCTGCGACATCCGTCTTGCTCATCCGCTTCGTGAATTCTTCCATCAGATCTGGGAGCCGGTGCAACGCAAGCGGGTAATAAGAGAACACATCTTTCATGTGCAAAAAGCTTGGCATATCGACCGCATAGACTGAAGCTGGCAGCTGCGACATGTACTTGATCGTATCCTTGGATGTGTTGAAGCCCGCTCCTTCCTTATAGATCCGATTAAATGCCGCATCAGGATACACACTGACATTGCGCTTTGACGCTTCCTGTACGAAGCGGTTGAATTCCTTTGCGCTGCCTACGGCCCCATCAAAGTCTACCTCGCCTGGAGCGGAATGAAAGAGCCCTCCGTTGAACCAACCGCTGTATCGAAGCTTAATCGCATCAATCTGCTTATCCTGCAGCTGAGAGATTATATCCAGTGCTTGATCATATGTCGTCAAACCTTCCACCGCGTCATAAGGAATCCCGAGAAAGGTTCTGGCTGTCTCTGTTCCGCCAACCAACTCAAGTGTGAAAGGTGTGTTCGGCTGCGGCTCCAATGGAGTCATGCCATGGCGATCAACCAGATAATTGCGGTACATCTCGGCCATCCCGGAATAATTCGCTTTCTCACCGTGTAGGAAGCCATAGCTGACTACAATATCTCCTTGGTATGGATGCGTCTGACTAACAAGGTTGGAAGTTGATTTGCCCGCACCGGAAATGACCAGGATGTCTTGGCTCTTCAACGTAAAGCGCGGAGCCACGATATTGTAATCGTGGAGTCGGCCGCTTACATCCGCCTTGATGGTCGCAAGCGCATCCCCCTTCTCGATGATCGCAAGCCAAGCATCGTCGCCTTGATTCATGCCATATACCGGCATCCGTATCGGTTCCAGCATGTTCAGCTGTTCCGTTGGCATAATGGCCTGATCAACACCATAGACAGGCGCGATATAGGCCGGAGAAGCGGTCTTGCCGTTATTATTGTGAATGAGCGCTCCTGAGCCATCCGGTACAAACATATAACCATCCTGCTTGCTGTCCGCCGCCCCGAACATTTCCATCACCGTTATCGTTTGAATCGGCAATGAGCCAAGCTGTTTAATGTCGGCGCTGTTGATCCGAACGTTCAGACGATCACCGACGAGCTTGAATTCGACCGGAATCTCATACTGCGCAAACTCTTTCGAGCTCTCTCCTGAAACTCCGTTCTCTGCCAAATCATAAGCAAGGTCTTCCTCGGTATATCCGGCCTCCTTCAGAATCGACAATACCGAATTGACCGCAACCGAACTTATTTCTCTGCGCGTGTACGTTTCTGTTGCTTCATCGTACTTGAAACGCTTCTTGATCTCCGTTTGCTTCTTCTTATCTGTCAGCTTGTTAAGGATCTTCTCCTCCATCCGACTCTTGCTAATCACACTGGGGATTGAATCCACGCCGTTCTCCATCACTCCGATGGTATAGGTCGCCTTCACGCCGTCTTCGATGCTTTCCAGCTTCACTTGACCTGCCTCAACACTGTCTGAGAAGCTGTTTTGTTCCACAGGCTGACCATTCTTCGTCGTAGTGGTGACGCTCATGAGTGCAGACAACTGCTTCTTATTGGCTCCCGAGGCAATCGGATCATTCTCACGTCCCTCCGGGTTAGAACGCCATATTTTGCCGCTAGCTTTATTCTTGACGGCAATCTCTGTCGTTTCCCGGTTCATATACAAGACTAACTGCTTTGTCTCAGCTTCCTTAGTAAAGCCTGCCGGTGCAGCTTCAGGATCGGGCTTCCAATCAGCCTTGGCCTCATCCGACATAACGCTCACCGCGGCAAGGTCAGCGGACATCCGCTGTTCAGCAGCCGCTATGGCCTGTTGATAGCTGTCGTCATTCCGTTCGAACAGCAGCCATAAGACCAGAAGCAGGAGACATGCCGACACTGCGGCAACTATGAGGATTATTCGTTTGTTCATGGCTCCACCTCGTTAACGTAATGACAATTCCCTATAGACTGTTGTCGCGAATATGACCAACTGCTGTACCAAGCTAAAGAACAATAACGCCAAGAAGATGATAATTCCAATCACGACAATCGTAAGCAGCATCGTGATGACTGTTTTGAGAGGTGTATATTGGTGCGCTGTCATCGTGCCGACAAACAGCAGGCCGATAAACCACATCATGGCGATCGATTCAAACATTAAATAGAAGGCTATCTCTTCCTGTGTAATGAACCAACTGAACACCAGTTGAATCACGGATACCACGAGCAGCGGCAGCATAGCGTAGCCAGTTGCGATCACGATATCCTTAAATGTGCCTTCACCGTCCATTAACGTCGTTAAGGACCAGTTTGCGATACACCAAACGAAGAATGGGATGATGATAACAGCGGCTTCCTGCAAGCTGTTCATATATTGGTCGGAGTCACCGTAAATAAGAAAGCCGGAATAGAAGGCTCGCATCACATTCATGAAGGCTACACCGGCAACAATACCGAGCGCTACCCACACTCTGCCTTTCTTCTCATACTTGAGCTCCCAGAACATCGAGAACGGCCTTATGCATGTGCGGAATGCCAGCCTGATCGGACCTCCGTCTTCAGCCGTCAAACGCGGCAGCCGCTTTCTCGCAAATAGAGCAGCCGCGATAAACAGCACGACACCTATAAAGATGTAGGCAAAGTTCTCCCACATAAATTCCTTACGATACATGCCGAAGGCACGAGAATAATAAGGGAAGGACATCCCCGTTTTAAAGCTCTCGATAGCCGCTCTGCTATCGCCTTCTTCCAACTGCGCCTTACCGATACCGACATGCGCCAGCTCCAGGTTATTGTTCAGCTTAGACACTTCCATCCAAAGCTGTGCCGCATCTTTATCGCGGCCCTCCTGATAAGCCGAAGAGGCATCCAGCAGCAGATTGCCGTATCGGGTAGGTGTGAATACCGTAATTCGATTCAACGCTTGGTCGAGAACCAGCACGTTTTTGTCGACCCATTCCACCTTGACAGGTGCGCGAAAGTTACCCAACTTATCCCCGACCTGGCCAAATTGGAACAGCGGATTACCGTCGTCGTCGTATACAAACACTCTGCCTCGTTTGGCGTCAAGCGCTGCATATATTCCATTTTCATATACGGAAATGGACACGAAAGTAGAGCTTCCCTGAATGCTTCCTGCCCTCGCACTGCGGTAATCACCGATAACCGGGAAGTCGCTGTCTTCACGCAGCACATCAATACCGGAAGGATTCAAGCGCTTCACCATCTTGGTCTTAAAGCTGTTCTCCGACGTCGTTGCGTAGATGAAGCCATCCTTGTCAATGTCTAAGTTGTTGAATTCAATCGGAATGAACAGTGCCATCTGTTCGCGCTGCGCGTCGGTCGCAAACCGCTTCCAGAGCAGATCGGCTGCATTGAATTTGACATCATTTCGTCCAGTAAAGCCAGTGAAGACACCGTTGGCATCGTACTCTACAATACCGTCATATATACCCTGGCTAATAACGAATAATCGTCCTGCTCGATCGGAAGCCAGCTTGGTAGGTATGAACTTGAAATCTTCCCTTACGACATCAGCTTCTGGTGCATTCACGATACGGATCAGCTTGCCCTGTTCATCCAGAATAACGACTCTGTTGTTGTTCGTATCCGCCACATAAACATGGTTCAGTCCATTCACGAACACACCTCGCGGCTGGTTGAACGTTTCCTTGCTGCCATTATTCATAAAGGAATCCATAATGCGAGTTTGCTTCCATTGCTCATTTAAGACCACTATGCGGTTGTTGCCCGTATCCGCGACATAAACTGCCCCATCCGGTCCCACAAACATATCCTCTGGGCCTTTGAACTCTCCGGCACCTGTATCCTTACCGTAAATAACAGTATCTGGCAGATACGGAAGAGGAGCCGGAACCGCTTCTCCAAAGCTCGTATACTGATAGCCGTAGTAGGGAGTAGACGAGACCACGGAACCGAACGGCAACGTAAGGATGAGCATAGTAAAGAACAATTTCCATAACCGTTTCATTGAGTCGTCCCACCTTTCAATCCTTCATTCCAGAGGTAGTCATCGTCTGAATGACGTTGCTCTGTGTAATGAGGAAGAGGACAATCGGCACTGAAATCATAAGCAGTGTCGCCGCCATAGAAGGTCCCGTTCTGACGATCCCCCCCGACAATATTTGACCTAGCGCATAGTCAATCGTCTTCAATTGTTCACTGTAGATGTACACCTTGCCTGAACCTCCGCTTCCCCACAGCCCTTGAAAGGAGAAGATGATGAGCGTCATCCAAGCCGGCTTGACCATTGGCATCACAATCTTCCAGTAGATTCTCACTTCACTGCATCCGTCGATTCTCGCCGCCTCAAGCACACTGTCTGGAACCATCTGTTCCATAAACTGCTTCATGAGAAATAGTCCGAGCGAGGAACCGAAGGCCGGGATAATGACAGCCCAATAGCTATCCAGAAATCCGAGCCAAGACATCGTCATGTAGTTCGGAATCGCTGTAACGTTCGCAGAGAACATGAGCGATAGTACGACGAACGTAAACAGCACTTTCTTGCCTGGAAACTGCTTCTTCGCGAGCGGATAAGCGGCAAGCGAAGCGAGAATGACATGCCCTGCTGTTCCAACGACAGCGATAAATACGGTATTGAATATATACCGTGTATATGGGACCCAGAACGCTGTCAGCAGATGATAGAGATCCTCGAAATTTTTCAAAGTCGGATAACGAACGAAAAACTTCGGTGGGAATATAAAGATCTCATCGATCGGCTTAAACGCATTGTTAATCACAAAGACTAGCGGCAGCGCCATAAACACTCCAACTGCGGAAAGCAGCAGGAACAACAAAATGTCTACAGGCATTGAACGGTTAAGGCGCTTACGGCGAATTCGAAGGAACTTCATCATCATTCACCGACTTTCCGCAGCAATTTTTGAACGACCAGGTTCGAGCTGAGCATAATCACAAACAGTACAGTAGCGATTGCTGATGCGTAGCCCATCTCGAAACGAATGCCGCCATAATCATCTAGATGCGTTACAATCGTATGGCCGGCATACTGAATGCTCGGGAAGCCCGCGATTTGCTTGGACACTTCCGAAATAGCGAAGGAAGCTGTAATCTGAATGACTGCTCCGAACATAAGCTGCGGTCTCATGGATGGCAGAGTAATATACCACAATTCCTGCCAGCGATTGCGAATACCGTCAACTGCCCCCGCTTCATACAGTGTCTTATCCATGCCTTGCAGACCGGCGATGAATGCGAGAAAGCTCGTTCCTAAGCTAAGCCACAGCTGGACGATAATTAGAAGCGGCAATATTAAATCTGTTCTTGTCGACCACAAGATGGGATCCGATATGAAACGATTCTCCAATAGAAACGCGTTGATATAGCCGTACGAATCGTCTGAAAAGAGCAGTTTCCATACGATAAAGGCGCTGCCTGACAAGGATGGCGCATAAAAAACGAGCGTTACGAACGCGCGCATTTTTGGAGACAGCTCGTTTATGAGCCATGCCAGTATGAAGCAGGCAATGTAGCTGACCGGTCCGGTAATGGTCGCGAGTATGATCGTATTTTTAACAGCGATCAGAAATACTTCATCCGTTATAAACAGCCGAGCGTAGTTCTGAAGCCCAACCCAATCGGGAAATTGAAGCATATTAAAGTCAGTGAAGCTAAGCAGCATGGACATTAATACCGGAAATACAGTGAACGTGAAAAAGATTAAAAAATACGGCGCTAGCATGAAGTAAGATTGCCGGTTCAATCTCATCTGATGAAGCAGCTTGCCTGTTCTTAACTTCAGACCGCGACGCTTGGCTTCTGCTTTTGGTTGAACCATGTTCATATTTCTCGACCCCTATTCAGCGATCGGCAGGTCAAATTCCCGCCGTTTAACCGTGATTTCCTGATTAATGATTCGCACATAGTCCTTCAATGTCTCGCGCGGATTCGATCCATGGTTCAACACTTTGAAATAGGCATTGTTCAAATGACGCTGCGTCGAATATGCTCCCGGCACATCCGGCACACCGCGCACCCACTCCATCTGATCCAATAAAGCGTTGATATCTTTAACGGGCCATGGAAGCTCTTGAAGCGCTTCCAGGTTTGCTGTCGGATATCGTCCCGAAGCTCCCAGTATCGCTTCCATCTCTCTGCCGTAGGCTAGCTGTGCTTCCTTGCTAGTCCACCAGTCGATGAATTCCCATGCCTGCTCCTTGTTTTTCGCCGATTTGAACATAACAGAACCGCGCGCACTTGTTACGGTTTCTCGATGAATCTTTCCATCACTGTCCTTATAGCCGGGTATCGGCAGAAAGCCCCATAGTCCTCGAATCTCTGGCGCGAATACGATCAATGAATTATAGGTTGTGTAATCAGCAATACCGATCGGCATCTCACCGACACGGAAGCGGTTAAGGAAGTCAAAGGTTTGCGGTGCCTTGTAATTCCGGTATAGATCCGTCCACTGCTTAAACGCCTCCATCGCTTCTTCCGAATCCAGCGCCGACTTAATCCCGTCACCCTCATAATAGCTGCCGCCGTTCTGGAAGAGGAGCGTATCCATGGTCAATTGCGGTGTCAATCCGATATTCATATGATGCTTGTTCAACACAGGGATCAAATCGTAGATATCTTCCCAGGTCTCAGGCACCTCGACTCCGAGCTCATCCAGTACATCCTTTCGATAGAACAGCATCGGAAACGTTTGCTGCTCTGGGATCGCATAGATACCGCCGTTAAATTGGAGAGGAACGAAAGCTTCTGGATGGAAGCGTGATTTCACCTGTTCAAAGGTATCGAACTGCGAGAGATCTATGATTGCATCCCGTATAGCAAAGTTGACTACCTCACCGTGCATAAGGGCTACGTCCGGACCCGAGCCTGCTAACGTGGCAGGAAGCATGACAGCTGGATCAACAAGCAGCAAATTGACCGCAATTCCCGTCTTCGGCGTGAACTCTGTCTCGATCATCGTCTTGATAACCTGCGCCTGATCTCGACCTACCGTGATCCATACTTCCACTGCATCATCGCTTGCTGCACTCGATCCCACACTGCTGTAATCGGTAAAGAAGGAATAGACGAATGACTTGCTTTCGTGCCATACCTTTTCATACCAAGCAGCTTCCGGATCAGGCAGCTCGGTACCGTCAGAAGTCAATAGAAGATAATCAATCTCTAGCGGAAGCTCCTTCGCAGTCAAGATCCATGTACCTAAAGCAACGATATTGTTCTTAAATGAACCTATGCGATTCACGATAGACTCCGGATCCCTGGCCAGCTCGCTCAATTGAAACTGGAAGGTCTGGATGACAGCTGTTCGTTCGCCAAGTCCTCCAGACATCCTCTCCAGCTCTGTGACAATAGCTTGGAGGTTATCTGCGTGCACCTGGAATTGCTTCTGAAGATCCGGTATCCGTTTCGTCATCTGATAATCGCGGTAAGGGTCTGGCGAAGCCCCCGAGATCATGATGATCTCGCGATACAGTCGATTAAGCTCCAGAATGGATGATTCCACTTGGCTCAGAATCGGTTTCATGTCGCCGAGCGTCACTTCAAGCGTCAGCTGATGCATACCCTTCTCGAAGTAGAACCAATACGGCTCTTCCTCGCCGCCGACCTCCATCATCTGCCAACCAGAACTTGGCTCAAATATGACCTGACTTGCTTCCTTGAAAGGCACCTTGCCATCAATCGTCAGCCTGCGAGGTACATTTTGAGATTTAACGAGGTTCTGTCTGTACTTAATTGCGATATTGTACAAACCGTCCTCCGGCACTTCAATGCCCCATGTGACCGACTGGCCAGGCAAACGCCAATTGGTTCCACCGATCGTGTTCAGCCGGATGACACTGACCTCATACGGCTCAGTTGCAGGGCTGGATCGATCTGATGTTGGATACAGTGTTGGGCTCGATGTATAGAGCGGCTGCTCACCTTGTACCTTCAGCTGTATTCCCTGTTTCTTCTCGTATCCTTTATTGGTAAATTCCTGCTCCCAATCCGCATATGTCAGCATTGGCTCCGACTTCTGGACCTCAATGTAATCAATAAGCATGGGCTCTCGTTCCGACTTCAGGGTCAGAACGTGCTTCCCTGCGGTAAAATAGAAAGAAAATGGCTCATCCACATAGCCATCACTATCCTGAAGCTTCATATCGCGCCATGCCGGCTTCTCCACCTGCGATGGACGAAGATCGTTTCCATTCATATCCTGCTTGATGGAATCTTGCTTATTGCCCCAGATACGAGGGAATAACATACGATCCGCCTCGTTAAACGGCGACTCTCCGTCGATGAGCAGCTTTCTTTCAATGGATTCATTTCTTCCCGCCACTGGGTAATAACGAAGCGCGATATCATACAAGCCGCTCTCTCGGACTTCAAACTCCCAGCTTATTTCACCAATCTCATCGGTAAGTACCCCATCTGTACCGTCCATGTTCATTGGTTTAGGAGTCATCTCCGCGGAGCTCTTATATTGCTCTCCTTCAAGTCGAATAGTCGCCTCAGGACGCGCCTCATTCTTGTATCGATCCGCATAAGCGGCATATGATCGCGGATCCGTCAGCGCAATGTTAGCGTCGCCGTCTGACTTCTGCTTTACTACTTCTTCCTCAGCAGAGCTATAGTTCCCAAGCAGCAATACTGAAAAGAGCAGCATTGCTAGGACGACGAATATCACACGGTTGCTAATAACTCTAGCTCTCATGCATATCCCCCTTTGGTGTCAGCAAAAAGGCTCTAATAAACCGGAGCGGAACTAACATGAGGTATCATGTTCGATCCGCTCCGCCCGTCCATTCGATCCGATTTACATACTTGTTATTATTCCAACGCTTTTAACAAGCCTTCCAATACAGGACGAACCTTTGCCATACCTGTTTCAGGAGTCTCTTTACCTGCGCCGATGTCGTTCCATGTTTGTCGGATGGTAGCTCCAAATTCTGGAACACCAGCCCAAGTTACCAAATTAATATAATCAGCCATCTTCTGACTGTTTTGCAAGCTTTTCTCATCAGCGAACTGTGCTTCTACCCAAGCGTCTACTTCACCTGCTGGAGGCGCGGTTTCAAACAGATAATCGATAAACAGCTTCACTGCATCCTGATTAGCGCCCTTAGGTACCCACCACATACCTACAGCATCTGTGGAGTACACGTAATCTTGAGCTTTTGGTCCTTTAGGGTAGAAAATAAAGCCGTAATCGTCACCGATGCTGTTTTTGATGCCTTCGCCTTCCCAGAACTCGCCATAGCGCATCGCGATATTGCCTTTATTAAAGGAATTGATATAATCATCCCAGTTGCCGTCCTTATTAGGCTTAACAACCTTATGAACTTGGTACAGATCGTTAAAGAAGTGCAGCGCTTCCATAGCTCCAGGATTCTCACCGTCATAAACGACCTTACCGTCTACGACCTTTGTAATGTCCGATCCATTCGAAGCTATCAAAGCACGAACAAAGCTGTTCGCGTCGAGGGCCACGCCGTATTGATCAAGTTGACCATCACCATTGGTATCCTTCGTTACCGTCTTCGCAATGTTGAGGAAAGACTCCCAAGTCCATTGGCCCTTCTCCATCAGCTCTTGCGGATCTTCCAGTCCTTCCTTCTTGATGAGGCCGCGGTTGTAATAAATGCCTGAGCCCCCGCCAAGGCTAGTTGTGAAACCGTATGCTTTACCGTCGTAGCCGCCAATATCTTTCATTTTCACCGGCCATTTCGGATCACTTACATCCAAGAAATCACTGATTGGTGTCAGCATATCCTTCTTTACCATTGCTGGAATAGCGCGATTGGTTTCGATCAAAAATATATCAGCGATCGGTTCGCCTGCTATTACCGAAGTCGCTGTTTTTTCGCCAACGTCGCCCCAAGTTGCTTGAACATATTCAAATTTAGTATTGTGCTTGGTTGACATTTCCTTTTCCAGCGCAATCTTCTTTTCACCTAATTCGGAGCCCTCTTCACCGAAAGGAAATCCCCAAGACATAACTCGGATTGGCTTGCCTTTCATGTCGATGACTTCTTCTTTAGGTGGTTCTGGTTCTGCTTTTGGTTGTGGGTCTGTCTGCTTGTTCTCCACTACAGGCTTACTATCGCCTCCAGCCTGATCTGTTGGCTTCGTACCGCCTCCTCCAGAACAGGCTGTCACTAACATCATCACTAACACAATGGATAGTACGGAAAACCGCTTCGCTCTCTTATTCACAAATCCCAACCTCCCAATTTGATATGCTGACATTCCATCATCATACAGATACGGCTTGGACTCTATGCATTCGTGTGAAATTATGCCGTATCAGATAAAGCATCATGAGCAGCATCCCCCCTTTCAAGCGGTTCTGTACTTCAAATTAACCCCTTAACTGTACAACCAAAATCATCCAGTTTACATGTAGAAAAATAAGAAGAATAAGGAAATTTGTTAATTTTGTAGAATATTTTCTTTCCGATTTGATAGTCGGATAGAATATATTCTCCAAAATAGTGTAAAAAAACACCCTTGCTACTTTGATGGCAACTTTTTTTTGTAAGCGCTTAACTATCATAGTAACATGGATGTCATTTTTTTCATTTCACTATTGTCTAAAAAAATTGGATTATCGTACGATATTCCAGCTTGCTAACGCATAGCTTGCTTCCGAAAGTAAGCCGGAGAAAGCCCAGTGTATTTCTTGAATGTCCTGCAGAAATAGGGTAGATCATTAAAGCCTGCAGAATAGCATACTTCCGTAACTGTTAATTCTGGCTGCTTTAACAGGATAGTTGCATTACGAATTCGAAGGTCGGTAACATAACGGTTGAACGTCTTGCCTGTCCATTGTTTAAATAAATTGCATATCGTCGACCTCGACAGCATCGTGATCGAACAGACTGTTTCTATCTTTAAGTCCTCATGATAATTCTGATGGACATATTCGACTACTTTATTCATCGTGTCCCTATATTTTTCCGCCTTCTCGAATCCGGCTTTGACCAATTCTCCGTTTACCTGACGAATTAATATCGTTAATAAACGCAGTAAATTAGCCTTTAACATCAGTTCGAAGAAGGGAGAACGCCGCTCATATTCAGCAAGCATCTCCTTCATCACATTCTCAATCGTCTCCTCCAATGTGTCCTCTACTACAGTTTTATAACGTGTGCCGCTCTCCATATGCAGAAAATGCTCCAAATACGCCCTATCAAAAAAAGATTGATCAAGGGGCATCTGTTCTAATCGCTCATTAATAAACGACGGCATGAACTCACATGCTAGAATTTCTATATCTTGCTCCGGAGCGATATCAACGCTATGCAATGTAAATGGAGGAACAATTGATATAGCGCCTTTTACCATCTTATACTGTTGATTATTCACCGTATGCGTAAACTCACCTTTAGTCACATACCAGATCTGGAAATAGTCATGAAAGTGAGTCCATAAGCTTTGTCGAAGCGGAATCTTATACATTTTGCATGATAGATTGTTCAGCATTTCCATCTCAGAATTGAAATAGACATATCCCACACGCGTTAACTCTTCTACATCTATATTCATCATTTGAGCATTCAATAACATTCGCCCCTTCGCTTATAAGAGAGATGATAGTTCTGCTTCATAAGCTTGCCGTCACTTATCTCACATCATACTTCCCGATTGTTAGTGGTCGCCAACTTATATCTATATAACCCCTTTATTCTCGCTATAAGCGACATTGTGATTTTTTAAAATTATAACCCAAAATATAGGAGGAACAAATACTTTCACATATTATTAAAAAACCGTTCAACAATTCGAACAGTTTAAAAGTGTATATGGTTTGGATTTATCCTAATAATCAATATATTACCATAATTTATTCCTATCATTAAACTTCCTTTTGGAAATCATTTATACTAATAGTTGATATAGCTTGAATTTACATATGGGGATGTGAGTCAAAGTGCTGTCTGTGCAAACACTAAGCAAACAATATGGCAACCATCTCATCTTAAAGCAGATCTCATTCTCCATCGAACCTGGACAAGTTATGGCCTTAATCGGACGTAATGGCTGTGGCAAGAGTACGTTATTGCGGATCTTAACAGGACTGACTTCGCCTACACAGGGGAAGATTGAATGGAAAGGCAGCTTTCAGAATAGACGGATCGGTTATGTGCCAGACCGCTTTCCGAAGCAACGATTAACGGCTGCTGAATACTTGACCTCTATGGGGAGCATTCAAGGAATCTCGCAGCCCGCATTGGAGCAAAGGATCGATGAGTTGCTAAGCTACTTTCATATGATCAATGCTAAGCATCAACGGATGAAGCACTACTCAAAGGGAATGCTGCAGAAGATCAACGTCATTCAAGCTCTGTTGAGCACTCCAGACTTGCTTCTGCTTGACGAACCGCTGTCGGGCTTAGATCTGCTGTCCCAGCAAGATATGATCATGCATCTGCTAGGCTTGAAAGAGCGTGGAGTCACGATGGTGATCGCAAGCCATGAGCCGGAAATAATCTCAGGGATCGCGGATCGAATCATCCGTATTCAAGATGGAATAGGCGTTGAAGAGGCCGTGCACATCTATGAGGATACTTCGACGATGTACCATATTTCATTTATACCTAAGAATCAGAATTGGCATGAGAACTTGCAAGGTTATGTGCTTATATATGAAAGCAGTGAGAAGATCGACATTCAAGTGAGGCAGCAGCATAGCAATCTGATCCTGCGTCAATTGATAGATCGAGATTGTCAGATTATCGAGGTATGGAAGGAGAGCGATTAAACTGGCAGTTCCAACGATTCGTTATTTGCTGCGCAACTATGCGCGTTCTAATCGTTATTTCCCGCCGTGCGCACTGTTTCTCACGTGGGTGATGTTTCAATATTCGATCCAGCCTAATCCGATCTTGGACAGTCTGACCGTAACCGCAGTCTTGCTCCTCTTCATATCGGCATGGGTGAACTACAATTTCTTTGAGACGGAGGATTCCGTACAAGAACACATTACCATTCTCCAGATCGGAAGCGTAAAGAAGTATCTATTATGTAAAATAGCTGCTAGTTTACTTGTAAGTTTCCTTCTTAGCCTATTTGCAGTCTTGTATCCGCTGCTCTTTAACAAATTGGACGGAGAAATAACCATAGCCAATCTCAGTATAGGTTGGATCGCTCATATGGAGTTCGCGTTGCTTGGCTCAGCTATTGCCGCCCTGTTCAATTCCAGGCTGGTTGCGAATACAGGCACGGCACTGGGCTGCATCATCATAATACTTATCGTATCCCTTGGACAGGGAGCCATTCTTCACTTATTGCCGACTGGATGGTCTTTCATCCAATGGCTGCTTCCGCCTGTCTATCCATTCGTTCAATACATGGCGAATATAGAGACCTACTCAAGTCTGCAAGGACTCTTCATTTTCGTTTACCCGCTTCTGTATGCCGCAATCTTGATCGTGGTGTATACTCGATTGATGAAGAATAGAATGTAAGGCGCAGAAACCGCTCACCTAGTCGATGAGACTGGATCAGCGGTCTTTCTATCCGATAGCACATACGGTGACAGCAGGGTCGTATGACCCGTGCTTGAACGGACACAGGGGCCGCTATTTCATGATTTCGGGGTATTTTTTGAGGGCTTGCGGACACAGATGACGCTATTTGCTTCAAAACTAGCACTAAACGGCTTATTCAGGTCAAATAACGGCTCTACGGTCCGCTAGTATGGCGAATTAGTGGTGTTTGCTGCAAATAGCGGCTCGTGTGTCCGCTCCGGCCCCTGTAGATAGCTATCGATTTTATCGAATAGCTGTAGAACTAGGAATGGACAACCTTGAGCTCGCCATCATCGAAAAAACTATCTCAGTTGAGACGTAAAAAACCTGCATCTCAGCTCCAAAACCAGCTCTTGTGAGGGCTGAGGCGCTAAAAAATGACGGCTCAGACGCCACAACCGCATCGGCGAGCCGAAAAACAAGGGGCTTTCCCAGGTAGAAAAAATCTACTATTGGGAAAGCCCCACCTGTTCTTACATATGAATAGCAATCACATTCGGTCCGTCGGTCAGAAGGGCATCCAACTCTTGGCGCTTGATCCGCATGCCGCCCTGACGGTAGCGATTTGCCGTTTCGAACGAAGCGGCTTCATGCCCGTTAATCGTGACGCCTCTGTCAGCTTGATCCGTAAAACGATATTCGAATTGAACAGGATGCCCCATTAAGGTGAATTGGAATTGCATTCCCTCCAGTTCGCGCGGCAGCACCGGATCGATAACGAGATCGCCGCCCTCTTGACGTATTCCAAGGCAATTCGAAATGAGCTGATTCATATAAATTCCCGGACCGCTCGAATATATTCTCCAACCGCCCTTGACGGGTACGCTTCCCTCGCGCAGCTCGCCGAATCGACTCTGGGCCTCGTAACGGGTGTTGAATTTACCGTCCGAGCTGCTGAAGTAGGCATTCCTTTGTCTGAGCTCGGCATTCGGAACAGCATCCCGAAGTCCGACCGGATTGATGATATGCAGCCCATTCCACACCTCATCCTCTTTGCCCAGCTTAGCCATTGCCTCTATATAACGGATGTGGGCATGAACGTATTGCAAGCCGATTTCCCGTCCGAAGTTGGCTGCCTGCTCCGCGCGCTTGAAGTGCGTACTGAAGCCGCCCACATATTGGGCTGGCCGATTCATCAGGCGGACGCCGTCCGGACAGTACAATTCTCGCTTAATCAGCTGATAATGGTCTTCCGCCTGCTCTTTCGTGAGCAGCTCGCTAATCATGCTGCGAGTCATCGGAAGGAGACGGTATTGAACGCCCGTCTTCGTATCTGTAGGATGCACCATCAGTTCGGCTTGTCCCGGTTCCTCCATATAGACGAATCCCGGAATGACGCCGGTCGACAGCATGTAGCGGTTAAAGTCCTCTCGGATGCCGGATGCCAGTTCCCCCAACTCAGCCGCAGCCGTTTCGTCGTAGTTCACCAGGGCTTCGGACAATTGATTGAATACTTGATACGTCAGCGCCACAGTCCAACTGCTCGCCATATATTGTTTCAGCTTCGCATTGGCAGGCTGGAGCGTATCATCCCAGTCCCCGTCTCCATAAGAAGACAAATGCGTATCATGCAGAAAATGCTGCTTGATATATTCGATCTCCTTGTTGGCGTGCTCCAGCAAAGTTGCGTTCGTCTCTGTGAAGCCGAGGCCTCCCCGCTTGGAATACGGCACCTCTTCTTGCAGGATGCTGTAATCGCCGGTCACGCGAACATAGTCGCTCAGCACCTTGAGCGGCCAAACGATAATGTCCCCGTGGCTCTCATTCTGCTGGATCCGCCAATAATGGTCGAACATGAACCATTGCGGCCAGTTCCCGTCATCCTCAAACTGATGCGCATACACAGTCTTAATAATTTCGCGCACCTTATCATATTTCTGCGTCGCCATAAAGTATTCCGTCGGTCCCTGGCAGACGTCGCGTGTGCCCCATGCGGCTCCGCTATACTGTTCGAGTCCGTGCGGAACGGAATAATGAACCAGCATGTTATGGGTATACCACCAGGCGAGCGAATTGAACTTATCAAGCTCGGACTGCTTCTTCCCTTCGCGGTGGGATAGATGGAAGCCGTTCATGACGTCCTTATAGAACGCGCGATAACGGGAAATTTCAATCTCCGCATCCAGCTCCCGAATCGGTTGATGCTCGCCCTTGAGCAGCCCTTGCATCATCAGCTTCCATTCATGGCTCGCGCTCAATTGGAGCACGACAAGCGATGCCGATCCCGACTTCACGTGATTAGCCAACGCGGTTTCATCTGTGACTGTCACATCCGCTCCAGCAATGTCCATGCGATAGCACAGATGCGGCAGCGTGCCGCCGCTCTCCGACGAGGCATCCGCATGGAACGACAGAACAGAGCCTTCCTGGTTCATCTGATACGGCACATCGTATTCATTGCTGTTCATCGTGATCTGATTCGTCACGATGAATCGGTACGGCGTACCGCTCTCGGAACGGACGTGCAGCTGCAATTCCGGTGTATCCAACGCCGTAAAGTTGGTGACAACGAGCATATCGTCCTCCGTCTTGTAGTACCAGCGGGCATAGTTGAAGCCCATCTCGAACACGGACGGCATGGTCAGCAATCGGTATGTGCCGTTCTGTTCCACATAAATGCGCTGCCCTGACGTCTTCAGCACATTGAGAGCGTTGCGGGCGTTGGACATCCATTTGTTGAATGAGGTGTTTCCAACTACCACCTGGGCATTGAATAAGCCATACATATATGAAGTAGTAGTAAGAACCTGTTCATTCAGACGGTCGTTGTGTCCTGTCATCAAGATGTGACCGTGCGGCCGTTCTACCCGCAGCTCCTTCTCCCGTAGCACAACATGCTCATGCGATTCTGTGAAGAAGGACAGCAGCTCTTCGCCTTCCCATTCCTCTTGGCAGCGCCTCGGGAAATAACGGTCCAGGTCTTGCGAGGTCATCGCTTCCGTGCGCAATGGCGCTCCGATGTGCGCTGCCAGGGTTACTTTGTCCACACTCCGGCCCACAGCGGCTGGCTGCGCGTCTACCTGCTCCCAAGCACGCAGCACTTCTTGCTCATACTCCAGCGATGCAATGGCCAACGGGTGATCCGGCTTGATCAATCCATAAAATACGAATCGTGCCGAGCTATGTAATCGAATTCGCTCCGACTGCAGCGCCGTATATGCGAATTCATATTGGTACACTTCATTATTCAGCGTATCCCGAGTCAATGCCTCGGGCTCATTCGTTTCCTTGTAAGACAATCCGAAAAATTGAAATCCATCCGTCGAATAACCGACCACTTTCGTCAGCGCGCCTTGCTGCATATACGGGAATCCAGTGGACTGCGGTTGATTCTGACGGGAGCAGACTGCGTACCCGCGCTGTTCGTGTTCATACACGGCATGGTCAATATATTGGGCTGCATACGATTCATTGTTGCGAACGGCGCCTCTATTCGCGAGACCGATATCCTGTCCGTAAATAACGTCCACAATCTCGCCGTCCCCGTTGACGGCAACGTCCCAGAACCAGATGCCGTGAGGCGTAAGTGTGAACGTTACCGCATAGCGGATCCCTTCGGCTTCGCCTTCCCATATCACTTGGGAGTCCGTAAACCGCACTTCGCTCTTAGAGCGGATGCCCACCATCGGTACAACATGAATGCTGCCGTCGCGGTGAATGCGCAAATATATATTGTTCATGGATCCATCAAGCGGGTTGGATACCACTTGGTTCACCATCGTATCGCCCTGCAATATATCGCGGATATCTCCACTTTCCATAAACGTAAACGTTATCTTGCCTGCTTGAATCGGAATCAGATCTCTTGTCGTCATTGTCATGATGTTTCCCTCTCTTTCTCTACTCCATCAATGTGATTCGAAGCTCTTGTACTTCCTTGCAGTTCAGAGTAAATGGTACCTTTAGGCTTTTTCCTGACATCAGCTCGATAATATAAAACGCTTTCAATTCCTCAAACGGCCAGACATCGGGTTCGCCTCGTGTCTTGTTTCACGTGATAGCGATTTCATAATATTGTACCTGCATCAAACGACCATGCTGACATACTGATGAACATTAGCGAAACGTTTCAACTGTTCTAATTCGAATTATAATGTCCTTTCATATTATAGTCAACTATTGCTATGAATGCGTTTTTATTGTAATTAATACGTTTGACGCAAGATAAAACTATGTTTTGAACGTGGTCAAAAATTGAAAAAATACACTTATATACGGTCAAACCATGGTGAAGATTTCCCTTCTAAACATTCGCAGATTGCTTATCAGCACCACGATCTAGGTCTTTTATCCTTTGTGAAACGTTTCAACACATAAGATTTGAATCATAGATTAGCTGCGAGGGGTTATTATTTGTGTGCATAAATTATTGAATATTCTCCGAGAGCGATCCTCCCAAATGTTCCTTATTTTACTATTAGGGGGTCAGAGAGATTGTCCGCTGAAATAAAACAAAACTTAGACAAAGTCCTTGCTGAGAGGTCGAAATAATCTATTGTCAAGGGGGTGGCTAGTTTTACCTCTAGGATTACAAAACAGGAAATCGTATACTATTATAGTTGCACCTAAAAGTAGAAAAGACCGCAATTCATCAGGAATAGCAGACATGCAGGACAGGCCCGCAAGACGGATCAGGTTCTGCTAAGTATGCGGAACTTCGACACAGAAGTGTGCCTGACGAAATATTACATCTCGACTTTGCAGAAGAAAGGAAGCTTGTATATCAATGAATGACAAAGAAGCTAAAAAGCTGCGATGGTATAATATCGCACTCATGGCCTTCGTGTCCGTATGGGGATTCGGCAATGTAGTCAACAACTATGCGAACCAAGGTCTGGCCGTAATTACTTCGTGGGTATTAATCATCGCGCTCTACTTTATACCGTATGCGTTAATGGTTGGTCAGCTGGGATCCACCTTCAAAGATGGCAAGGGCGGCGTCAGCAGCTGGATTAAGGAAACGATGGGCGCTAATATCGCCTATTTTGCGGCATGGACTTACTGGGTTGTACATATCCCTTACTTGGCTCAGAAGCCTCAATCTATCATTATCGCACTTGGTTGGGCAATTACTGGTGAGGGGACACTCGTTAAAGAATTCTCTACGATAACGCTGCAAACCATCACTTTGATTATCTTCCTGGCTTTCTTGTGGATCGCATCACGCGGTATATCCTCGTTGAAGCGTATCGGTACGATAGCAGGTATCTCGATCTTCGTGATGTCACTCTTGTACATTGTACTCGCGGTCACAGCGCCAGCGTTCACAGGTGTTCAAGTGGCTACTGCGGATATGTCGGTATCATCCTTCATTCCTGATTTCAACTTTGCATACTTCACGACCTTGTCTATGCTTGTGTTCGCAGTAGGCGGAGCGGAGAAGATCTCGCCTTATGTCAATAACACGCACAATGCGTCCAAGGAATTCCCGCGCGGTATGCTCATATTAGCAATTATGGTTGCGGTATGCGCGCTGCTCGGATCATTCGCAATGGGGATGATGTTCGACTCGAACAATATTCCAAGCGACTTGAAGATGAATGGGCAATACTATGCATTCCAGATTCTTGGTGAATACTACGGCATTGGCAATTCATTGATGATTGTATACGCTCTGGCTAATACGTTGGCGCAAATCTCGGCGTTGGCATTCTCGATCGATGCGCCGCTCAAAGTGTTGCTGTCTGACGCGGATGAGCGCTATGTTCCACGCACATTGCTTAAGACGAACGATCGCGGTACGCCTGTGAATGGTTATATCATGACAGCGATTTTGGTTGGTATCCTGATTATGGTGCCTGCGTTTGGTATCGAAAACATGAACACACTGTTCAACTGGCTGCTAGATTTGAACTCTATCGTTATGCCGATTCGTTACCTGTTCGTATTCTTGGCATTCATGGCCTTGATGAAGATGTCTGACAAGTTCGTATCTGATTATAAGTTCGTTAAAAACAATAAAGTTGGCTTCGCGATCGGCTTATGGTGTTTTGTATTTACAGCTTTCGCTTGCCTCATGGGAATGTTCCCTAAAGTCCCTGCATTCACAAGTGAATGGTACTTCCAGCTCGCGCTGAATGTCGTGACTCCGTTTGTATTGCTTGGTCTCGGTCTCATCTTGCCAATGATCGCAAGACGTAACCGCAGCTAATTCGAACGTCAAGCATGATACTTTGATCCATAAATCCCTTGGTGCTCCTATGTGGAGCGCCAAGGGATTTTTTCTACCCCGCGGAGATCGAATATTCCCCTTCTATTATTTCAACGACTGCCCCGCTCTTCAGCGTATTTCCGATCGTGCATGCGCGCTCGACTACAGATTTGAGCTTCTCTTTATAAGCAGGCTCTAGAGTAGGTGGCAACGTAACGGAGACGTGAAAATCGGAGAACCTATTCGTCTTGTCCTCTGGCTTCGCTGTTTTCACCTGAATCTGAATCGTGGATCTATCATACTCCACACCATCATAGTCCATAATCTTCTGCAGTGAGATCGACACGCATAAGCCTAGCGCTGCCTCTAGCAATTCTCTCGGAGACAATCCCTCTTGATTCGGCGCATGGCTTCCTATCAGTTGGAATCCCGCCTCATTCCATATGTGATCCTGACCTTCAACGATCTTAATCATTGTCATCGTTAACTACCTCTTCTCTTCGATTAGATGGCAAGCTGCTTTATGTTTGAGATGTATTTCCTTAAGTATGGGTATCTTCACTTTGCATGTTTCAATCGCATAGGGACAGCGTGTATGAAAGACACAGCCGGATGGCGGAGATATCGGTGAAGGAATCTCACCCTTTAAAAGGATGCGCTCCTTCAAGCGGCTGCGGCTGAAATCAGGCGCGGCTGAGAAGAGAGCTTTCGTATACGGATGTAAGGGCTCGTGGAATAAATCATCCGTCGGAGCCTCCTCTACGATCTTGCCTAGGTACATAATGCCGATGCGATCCGAGATATATCGGACAACACTGATATCATGGGTGATGAACAGCAGCGTGAGCTTCAGTTCCCTTTGCAATTGTTTAAGTATGTTAAGGATTTGCGATTGAATCGACACGTCCAGGGCTGACACCGGCTCATCACAGATCATCATCTTCGGATTCATAATAAGCGCCCTTGCCAGACCTAATCGTTGACGTTGACCGCCTGAGAACTCATGGGGATATCGGAAATAGTGTTCCGCCTGCAAGCCTACGGTGTTCAGGATTCGAAATACGTCTTCCTGTCGCTGCGCCTTGTCCCCTATGTTATGAATAATAAGCGGCTCTTCTAAAATGTGGCCGATTCTCTTTCTAGGATTCAATGAGGAATACGGGTCCTGAAACACAAATTGAATATCCTTGCGAAGCTTGCGCAGTTCCTTGCGCGACATCGCCGTCAGGTCTCGATCTCGATACGTCACTCGGCCTGAGGTTGGAGGGGTTAACCCTAGAATCGCACGCCCGGTCGTACTCTTGCCCGATCCGGATTCGCCTACTAATCCATACGTTTCCCCTTCAAACAATTGAAAGGATACATCCGTCACTGCGTTCACATGGGCCTTAGCACCCAATAGCTTGCCGAATGACCCATACACCGGAAACTTCTTATGAAGGGAGGTCACTTCTAGCAACGGACTGCTATCTACTCGTTCCACGGACTTCTGCTCCCCCTTCCAAGCTGCTTATTTTGCCATAATGCCAACATTTTACACGGTGGTCTTCACGAACGTTCTCCATTATCGGTTCCTCATTAAAGCATTGACCATCGGCATAGGGGCATCTGGTCGAGAAGCTGCATCCTCGCGGTATATCGGTCAGAGACGGAACGGTTCCTTCAATTACATGAAGCTTGTCATGACGGCTTCCTTCAAGCTTAGGTATAGACTTGATCAGCCCTTGTGTATAAGGATGCAGCGGGGTATCGAACAATCGCTCGGTTGTCGTCTCCTCTACGATCTGTCCAAGGTACATTACCTTCACGCTGGTGCATATTTCAGATACAACGCCTAGATCATGTGTTATAAACAGCACGCCCATGCCCAGCTTCTGATTTAATTCCACGATTAACTCCAGGATCTGCGCCTGAATCGTAACATCGAGGGCCGTTGTCGGTTCGTCCGCAATCAAGAGCTTAGGCTCACAAGCAAGCGCCATTGCGATCATCGCGCGCTGCTGCATCCCTCCTGATAACTGATGAGGGTATTCGTGTACTCGCACCTCTGGTGAAGAAATACCTGTTAATCTGAGGATGTCGATCGCCTTCTGATGCGCTTCTTTCTTGGATTTCTTCTGATGCAGCCGAATAACCTCTTCGATCTGATTGCCTATCGTATAGACAGGGTTCAGCGAAGTGAGCGGATCTTGAAATATAATCGAGATCTCGTCGCCCCGAATAGCTCTCAATTGTGAGTGGGGTAGAGATAGGAGATTCTTATGGTCAAATATGACCTCGCCTTCATACTCAATCGAGTCCGTGTGATCCAGCAATCGAATAATGGACTGTGACATCACGCTCTTGCCGCAGCCTGACTCCCCTACAATGCCAATGATCTCGCCTTTATTCATCGAAAAGCTGACCCCGTTAACCGCCATAACTCTCCCTCGTTCTGTGTGAAAATGTGCTTTGAGATTCTTCACTTCCAATAGAGGCTCTATGCTCATGGAATCACCTCCAGCCTTGTATAGTTATCATTTCTTCTGTTTATGCTTCACACGAGGGTCCAGCATATCGCGCAAGCCGTCACCTAATAGATTCAAGCTGAGAACGGACAAGATAATCATCGCGCCTGGAAATACGACCATCCACCAAGCCTTAAAGATAACCAATCTACTTGCTTGCAATATATTGCCCCAGCTCGCCTCCGGGGCAGGTATGCCTGCTCCCAAGAAGCTTAATGCAGCCTCTGAAATAATAGCCTCCGCAAATACAAAGGTTGCTTGTACAAGCAACGGCGATAACGTATTCGGCACGATATGCAGCCAGATAATCCGGGAGTCGCTTGCCCCTTGGGCATGTATAGCCTCTATGTAGGTCTGCTCACAGATGACGAGCGCGGATGAGCGAACGACTCGCGCAATGCTCGGCGTAAACACAATCGTGAGCGCAATAATGACATTGGTAGCAGAAGCGCCAAGCGCCGCCATTAAGGCAATCGCAAGCAAGACCCCAGGAATCGCAACTAACCCGTCGCAGATCCGCATTAAGATATGATCCAAGGTCCGATAATACGTGGCGTACACACCCATGACGAGCCCTATTGCTGAGGAGAGCAGCGAAACAATTAGACCTACGCTAATAGACACTCTTGCGCCATATACAATTCTCGTTAACAGATCCCTGCCGAATTCGTCCGTACCCAGCCAATGAGTCGAGCTAGGCGGCTTCAATCGCTCAACCACCTTCATCTCATAGGGATCATACGATGTTAAAATCGGACCTATTGCTGCGAGAATCACTAATATCACTAGGATAGCGGCGCCTGCTAACAGCCCATAGTTGGATGTCAGCCGCTTGAATCCTAATGAGCGCCGCTCCTTCTTCAGCTGCTTGCTGAGCTGCGCGATATGCTCTTTCTCTTGCACGGTTATCATGCTGCTCCCCCTTCTCTATTTGCGGCTTAAGCGAACACGCGGATCGACCACGCCGTATAGGAGATCGATAATGAGGTTAATCAAGACATACATGAGCGTTACGCTGAGAACGACACCTTGTATGACCGCAAAGTCTCTTCGTGCGATAGAGTTCAATATGAGCTGCCCTAGACCGGGGATGTTAAATATCGATTCCACGACGACGGCGCCTGTAACTAAGGTGCCGAACGTCTGCCCAATAACCGTTAGGATTGGTAGAAATGCATTGCGAAACGCGTGCTTGAGCAGCACCTTCGTCTCGTTTAGCCCTTTAGAACGAGCTGTCTTAATGAAATTCAGGTTCAGGATCTCCAGCATCGAAGAACGAGTCATTCGTGCAATTAAAGCTGCCTGGATGGTCCCTAAGGATATGCCGGGCAGTATTAAATATTGGATATGTTCCCATAGCCCTTCCTCTAGCGGCTCATATCCTGCTACCGGCAGCCACTGCAGCTGGACACCTACTAACAGCATGAGCAATAGCCCTAACAGGAAGCTTGGAACTGCCATGCCCAGCAATGAGATTCCCATGAGGGAAACGTCCGCTATGGAACCTCTCTTGTATGCCGCCATAATTCCGAATGGAATCGCTAGAATAAGGGATATGATCTGTGCGATAACCGCCAGTGAGAAGGTAGGGCCGATATGTTCCTTGATCGCCTGACTGACGGGCTGGTTCATGAAGATGGAATCTCCCATATCGCCCTTGAATAAGTTGATGATCCAGCCTGCATATTGTTGATAGATCGGGCGATTCAGACCAAGCTCCTCATTGAGCGCTTGTATCTCTTCTTGCGTCGCTTCGATCCCCAGCATCGCCGCTGCCGGATCACCAGGCGTAATATGGATGATTAAGAAGATAACGATAGTCACGACTAGCAATACAGGGATTAACGACAAGAGTCTTTTGGTGATATAAGTTAGCACTGGAACCCCTCATTTGTACATGATCTATGAATCGGATTCACTACTTTGCTACTTTCGCGTTCCACACGACTGGCGCCTCATAGAGCTCGAAGCCTTCAATTGCGTTCGTCGTGGCTACGATGCCGTTGTAATGCCCGATAACGGTTGATGAACCGAATTCATATAAGAAGCCCTGCAGTTTCTCCCATTCCTGCTTCGCCGCTTCAGGAGTCGCCGCTCCGCGGATAGCCACTAACGCTTGCTGCACCGTTTCATTTTCTAGTCCCGCCCAATCCGGATTCACAGCCAACAGCTGAGGAGGAGTCAATTGATACCCTGTGCTTGCTACGAACAGATCCCATTTGCTGCGGTCATTCTTCGTTTCTAAGAATGTCGGGAAGTCAAAGTTGTCGACCTTCACATTCATGCCGATCTGACGAAGCTGCTCTTGGATGACTAATGTTGCAGTGTACATTTCGTTGTAATCCTTCGTCGTTAACAGCGTTATTTCCTCACCCTTATAGCCTGCTTCTTCAAGCAATTTCTTGGCCTTTTCAGGATCGGCTTGATTGTAATACTCCGCACCCGCATCATTCGTCCATTGCACCTGATTCGTGCTCAGGTAGCCTGGAGATAAGGAGTATAGATCCGGTTTAGCAAAGCTGGCTAACATGATCTCTTCATTATTGAGTGCAGCAAGAATGGCCTGACGGATCTTCACATCCGCTAACAATCCTTCTCTCGTATTCAAAAATGCGGTTAACGCGCCGCCCGGGAACGACTGCAGCTTCACATTTTTATCGGCCGCAAGCTCGTCATAATTCTCGATGGGGATACTGTCTGCAACATCGTACTTCCCAGTCTTGATGCCTGCGATTCGTGTCGAGTGATCCGTAACGAAATGGAAGTAGAGATTCTCTGTAGGCGCTTCTTTGCGTCCGTCGAAGCCGCTAGACGCTCGGTCAACTGACTTATAATCCTCATATCTGACGAGATGGATGTACTGATCCTGCTTCCACTCCTTGAACTTATAAGGACCCGTACCGATGTACTCGGTTATTCCTTCAGCAGGAGCGGCATCAATGATCTCCTTCGGCATAATCGATGGGAATTGAGCTTGAGCAGAGATTAGAATTAAGACGTCTGATGTGGCTGTTTCCACTGTTAATTTCACCTTATAAGTGTCCAATTCTTCGAACTTCGCATTCTTTAGTAGAATCTTCGCTCGTGAAGATGTGACCAGCCAACGATTCATGGATGCTGCAACATCCTCAGAGGTCATCTCTTTGCCATTATGAAACTTGACGCCCTGACGAAGCGTGAACACATACGTTAAGCCATCCTCACTCTTCTCAACGGATTCCGCTAGAATCGGCACGGGCTCATAATCTGCATTAAGTGTGTATAGCTGTTCGAATATATTTCCCGCCGTGTCTAATGCAACAGCCGAGACCGTCATCGCCGTGTCCAGTGTTGGCGGCTGGGCAGTAAGTGCGATATTCAATTCGTTCTTATACTCTTTCTTGCTGGTATCTCCTTGGCTTACTCCGCCTTTGTCGTTGCCGATATTTTTGGCATTGTCTTTAGGAGCCTCCGTATTATCGTTGCTGCACGCGACGGTCAACAATATGAGTATCATTGCAGAAAAGAATAGACCGAGCTTTCTTGATTTCATCGCCATCCCCCACTTGTGTTTGATTGACTACATCGTTTCAACATCTAGCTCGCATTGCTTTATTTCTCAATTCCGATAAAATAGGTAGTATTAATCGGTTATTGAAATAGTAAGTCTTCGAGGGCTGGTTGTCAATATTTCCCTTGCATTTATTTTATTGCCTATTGGATCAAAGCATTCGAGCCGCCTAAAATAATATATTTGCATGACAGATAGAGGTGGTGTGCAGGCTTTCTGACAACGCAAAAAGACACCTATTACGGTGTCTTTTTGATCCTTGGCAGCTTAATAGCCTTATTTACGTTTTTACGCTTACACTTGTTTAAATTCGATCCAGTCGATCTGCATGCCCGGTTTGACAAAATCAAGCTTTAATTCATAAGAGCCTGCTTCCAGTTCGACTTTCACTTGCTTCAGCTTGATCCATCTGCCTTCTGTCCCATTGGTTTGAACGGTCATCATCGACTGATCGTTTAAGGTCACATGACATGCGCTCTGAGCCAACTCGGTATCTGGAGACATAACATTAGCAAATATCCGGTATACCCCAGCCTGTTCTACTTTTATCCAGGTCGATCTTGTTGCGGAAACTTCAACCTGTTCCTGATGGGATAATGCTTGCGCTTGCTCCGCTGCAGGAGATGGATTCGCTTTGAAAGTATTGACCGTTTCTTCAATCACTTGTTTTCTGGAGAACACCGGTGCGTGCATCAAGAACTCACAAATATTCATAGCACAGCGCTGCAGCTCTCCTCGGGTTAAGGAGCCATTTTCTAGGGATTCAATGGTATTGTCTCCCCAAACATTGGTTTCCGCACCATAGTTGCTTACAACCATATAAAGATCGTTTTGTGCACGGACCATATAGTTCGTATATTTCCGATCCGCAGAGCCTCCATGAACAACATCATTCATGATAGCCCACCAATCCGTCATCACGATGCCTTTGAAGCCCCATTCCCCACGAAGAATGGTAGTGTTCATATCATAATTAGAAGCCGCCCAATGCCCGTTGATAGGATTATAGGAGGTCATAATCGAATTCGCGCCGCCCTGTTTCACCGCGATTTCAAAGCCTTTCAGATAAATCTCCCGCAGGGCGCGTTCAGATACGACGGCATTTACCTTGCTGCGATGTTTTTCCTGGTTATTACATGCAAAATGCTTCAACGTACCATTCGAGCCGCCTTTCATAATGCCGCTAGTGCATGCTGCAGCAAACTTCCCTGAAATCAGCGGATCTTCCGAAAAATATTCAAAGTTGCGTCCATTGAGCGGACTGCGCCGAATATTCAAACCGGGGCCAAGCAAAGCGTCAATGTTGTAGCTTAATAATTCCTTGCCTTCCATGACATAAAGTTCTTCGACCAATTCGGTGTTCCATGTTGCGGCAAGCAAGGTGCCAATGGCAACCTGAGTCGCCTGCTGCCCGCTATCCATCCGAATTCCGGATGGTCCATCAGCCGTACAGGCAATCGGTATTCCGTAACTTAATAACGGATCACTTACACCCCCGAAAGCCGAAGCCGTACCTGGTGTAACCAATGTACTGCACATGCCTTCTCCTCTGACAATCGCTGCTAGATCCTGATCGCTGAGCTGAGCAATAAAAGCCTCCATGCTTACTTTCCCGTCATATACATCTCTTAGCTTATACCCCTGATTACCGGTTTGCTCCAGGGTTCTTGGAAGATTCTTCTCGATCCGTTCCGCAAGCGAAATCTTCCGTGTCGGCACCTCATCAAAGGTCAGTTCGTATGTACCGTCTTCCTTCCGGTCACCCGGTTTCATTCGCGTAAAGCTTTCCGTTGGCGCCATCGCCTCTTGCAGCTGCTCCACGACTTGAAGAGTTTCCACGACGTAGCCTTCTTGTCCCTCAACGCCGATCTGCACTGAATTCTTGACACTGTTCCCCACAAATAGTCGATACGTTCCGGCTTCCAATACATAAGCGTAAGGATGCCCTGTCACACCAGCGTCATCATAGGAGGCTAAGGATCGAACAGGGATACTCACGGTAAGATGCTGCGATTCACCCGTCTGAAGTTCTGTGGTCTTTACGAATGCTGCTAGAGCTTTAGCTGGTCGGCCCAGCTTTCCTTGCGGTGCTTCACAATAAACCTGAACGACCTCTTTGCCTGCAAAGTCGGTTCCGATATTTTGTACGGTTACGCCGATCTCAACGTATGGTTCTCCTTCACTGACAGTCAGTTTGGCTTCGTCAGGTTCTATTCTAAATTGGGTATAAGATAGACCAAAACCGAATTCAAACTGGACCTTTTCCGGTCGAAACGTTTCGAAAAAACGGTAACCGACGTAAATATCTTCTTCATATACGCTCTTTTTCTCATTTCCATAGTTGTGAGTCGAAGGATAATCGTTGATCGAATATGCGATTGTATCTGTTAATTTTCCACTCGGCGTCACATCCCCAACCAATACATCTGCAATGGCATTGCCGCCTTCCATTCCACCATGCCAAGCATAGATAACACATCGAACCGGGTGCACATAGCTTTCATCGTTCAGCCAGCTCATATCCATAATATTTGATACATTCAGTACGACGACAGTTTGTTCAAAATAGGTAGTTACCTGCTTCAGCATTGCTATTTCGTCTGCTGTTAACTGGTAGCTTCCCGGCTCATTGGCATTATCCTTATCTTCTCCCGCCGTACGCCCGATCACAATAATCGCCTTGTCGGACCCATTTCTTGCCTCCGACACCAGTTCATCGGTCAGAGGCATTTCCTTCTGGTGCCACGGTTCAGCTGCCCAGCCGCCTCCGCCATTATCAAATGGATTCTGCTCAATCCATTTCTCATATACCGCCGCTAGCTTCTCGTTGACTGTGATATTCTGTTTACTCCGAAGACCGTCTAACAGATTGGTCGTATGGGTAACATGGACGCTGCCGCCCGAGCCTGTCCCGCTACGGTAATAATTAATCTGAGTTCTGCCGAAAATTGAAACGTTCTCACTCTTGCGAATGGGGAGAACATGACCTTCATTCTTTAACAGCACGGCACCTTCTGCGGCTACTTTTCTACTAAATTCAGCAAAGCCTTCTAATGGAACTCCGAGTTTTTGTGTGCTCAATTGATTCCCTCCGGATAGTTAGTTCAATTCATATTCTAGTTACCTTTCATTGGTATCTAGCTTCATAGTAACAAATCTACAGAAAATATAAACATAAAAAATGCACCCCCTATATATTCATCGGTTACTAACACCAAAGGTGTTTATCCAATGTCTACTATAAGGGGTGCACTGTACCTTATTATTGCCGTTACTTTTGGTGACCTTTGCCTGGATTTTCTTTTTCGTATTCGAAGGTCACTTTCACAGGCTCGCTCATATCACTTGTGGATAGATACGCTTCATTGATTCCTTTCAAGTTACCCGTCAGCTTGAAGGTGAATTGAAAGCTTCCCGATTCTGTAGTCTTCGTCTGAGCTTCGAGATGAACCTTGCCTTTCGGATTAATTACCTTCAACTTCACATCTGCAAGGTTGCCATTCATCACGAATCCATCAATCGTTACTTTTTTCGCCGCTTCGTCGACCGTTACTTGTACGCCGTCAATAACCTGCACGTCTACAGCTTCTGAAAGGTTATATACACCGAATTCGTAGAAGGAATATCCATAATCTGTAGCTCTTTTAACACCTTGGAATTTGATGTATCTCGCCTTGATCGGATTAAATTGTACCGTTTCCTTGCCATCATGCGCTTTAATGATTCCGTCATTCGCCATCACATTGGTCCAGGTCTGCTTATCGTTCGACACAAGGATCTTGTATTGGTCAGCGCGAGCATACTCCCAGTCGATTCGAACCGTATCTACCATCTGCGCTTCACCGAGATCGATCTGGAACCAAGTATCGTTCACATAATCGCTCGCCCATCTGGAAGCAGGGAATCCGTCAACGGCTTTCGCAGGTGCATAATTCGGATTGCCGCCTTCGGTCGAAGATGCTTCTACCGCTTTACCCAGCGCCATGTTTCCGATGAGGTAATAGACGTTATCCTTCAGCGTGTTGTACGCCTCATCTTTAACAGTGCCCGCTGTCTTCAATTCATCCAGCTTTGCGTTAAAGGCTCTTAGATATTTGTTAACTTGCGCCGCATCTTTCCCTTCGTAGCGCTGCATGATATCCAAATAAGTGTTCAAAGAACGCACCGCTTCGGCACTCGTAAATTGCTGGGCTTTATCGAAGCGATCCACTAGCATCTTCATACCGGATGCATTCGTAGTTGCTTCGATTACGTAAGATGTTTTCTGCGATTTGCCCGATGTTGCCGTGATGACCAGTTCATGCTTACCCAGCTTGCCAGCCAGAGGGATGACGGTACCTGCTGTATAAGGCTTGCCATCATACGTAGCCGTTACTTTCGTAATTCCATCGTCTTCTTTCAATTGCCATGTAAACTGAACGGATTCCGTGTCAGGCAGGGCGACTCCACTTTGGAACGGCTGCCCGTTCATCTGCACTTCCACTTCTGGAGGAGCGCCATTGTTGACTTGGTACGTTCCATTTACGTATTGATACAGCCAATCATATAGAATGCGGTTGGCAGGATCTGTGCTTACCGCGCTATCATACACGGCATCATTGCCTTGATAATAAGCATTGAAGCCATTGGTCATTAGACCTGTCTCCACGCCGCTGTTCAGATAATCGATATACCGTTCGCGGAATACGCTGTCTGTCAGCATTCGATCATCGAACTCAAACTCATTGGTCATGCCATATTGTTTAGCGATGTTCGCAGCGTCTTTCAGACGGTCATAGTCCATCGGCTCGAAGAAATAGTTCGGTTGGAAAGCTACGGCATCAAATCCGACTTCCTCCCACATGTAGCTCTTGTATGCCAAGAAGTGCGGGATCCAGAAAAACTTCATATTGTTATTTCCGGAAACATTCATGCTATGAACTTCGTTGCTTACCGAACGAATCAAATCCGGTCCTTCCGCACTTGTACTGATCTGCTCTTCCAGCCAGTACATGCCCACTAGCTCAAGATGGGAATAATTCGCTGCTTCCCACTTTTGCTTCACTTCGTTCAAATACCATTGAACCGCTTTTTCTCGATTTGCAAGCGCTTTCTCTTTTCCGACTACTGAAGCGCGGAAATTTAAATTCTCACCATCAATGACTCCGAAATTCGTGATATACTCACCTGGGTCCGGAATCATCAAGACAACCTTTTCCTTTTGATTAGGCTGGCCTAACGCTACTCCTACTTCCTTCGTCGCTTCATTTAGCTGATACATATCGCCTGTTGGAGCAAAGGTCTTGTCCAGATACCATTTCCAGTCCTCCAGGTATGCATTTCCGCCAAAATCACGATTTGGTGTTGGTGGACTAATTCCGAGATACAGCACACCGTCAAAGAGCCAATCCACAGGTTTATCTGTCTTATCGACATAACTGATGTTCGGAATGATCCGCTCCTTCGACCAATCTCCTTTGCCATTCGAATAATGTCCGTTATAAAGCAATCCGAGATGCTCAATTCCAGCTGTTGCTTCTCCCGGCTTCAAAAAGCCAACAGGCTCAGCAGGAACCGTTACCGCTCCTTCAGCCTTTCCGTCTGCACCTAAAATTTCTATTTCATCAACAAAAGTCATTGCTCTCGTGTGCATCGAAAAGGTTACTTTTACATAACGAGCATAGGCTATCTTCGCATCAGGGCCTGCGCTTGGGATTCCATCTTTATTTCCATCCCATGCATAAGTCTCCTCGTATTGTCCATCTCTCCATAACGTCTGGATCGCGTTATGCGAGAGCAACCCCCAATTCTCCTTGTCGTCGGAGACGTACATGGAGACCGTCAGCGGCATGAGTACATTGTTGTTCGGCCAATCCTGCAGAAAATGAGCTTTAACACCCGAGATCGACTTGGCCTCGCCTAAATCGAATACGACTTCGCGCGTCATCTTCTTGTGATGTCCTACCCACGCTGGATCTGAGATATTCTTCGTCCCATACTTACCGTCGGTAAGCTTCGTACCATCATCTGGATACGTTGGTTCAGGGCCTTGCGACCATTCATAAGGAAGACCTTGAGCAAGATTATGAAGCTCTCCATACACGACTGGAACCACTCCTTCAGTCTCCGCAACCGGAGCCTGTTCTTTTGTTTGTGTTGGCGGAAGTGCCTCTTCCGCATGCACGATCGGTACCACTGTCAACAACATGGATGTAATCATGATAATAGATAACCATCTCTTATTCCATTTCATTCATGTAGCTCCCTTCTTATTCCTGAGTAAAGAAACATCATCAAACTTTTAACAACATATTTATCATTTCAAGCTGAGTTCGATGCTCTTTCCTCCTTCCCTCCTGTTCGTGATCCTATCACGATATTGAGAAGCATAAGCAATGGCCTACTGTAACAGTAAAAAACTTGACCCCTATTTCAAATAGATAAATCATTACCTTTCGTATACATTTCTTTACCTTTTACTTATACATATATTCAGTGTTTAACCAATCCTTCGAACCTACTAAGACTATAAGACTAGGCTATCGACGATTTGTCCATCTTTTAGAGGGGGTCTATGAGTCGAAGGGGGCTGTTGTAGAAATGACTTTTACCTTGTAACAACTTATCTCGAATGATAGACTAGGTAATATATTGGAGAATATTATCAAATAATTAATATTTTTGCAGGGGGTAGACACATGAAGGTTTGTCAAAACTGTGGCCATAAAAATACTGACACGAATAATTTCTGTGAAAGCTGTGCGGCTCCTATGAATACAGCCTCTATACCACCAACTGAACCTCAAACATTTGAATTTGAATATGGTGTAGCGTCAGGAAAATGCGGAATTACAACGTTAAGGAAATTTCAACATTAAAAAGCCTAATTTCTCAATTTAATGTGAAGAAATTAGGCTTTTTTCATTGCTCCATTAAAGCGCCCTTTTATGGAATATCGTTCTTGAGTAACCATGCTATTGATTTCAAGAAATGAACCCAAATGTTATTTATTTAAAGCTTGTTGAATATGTGCCAAATGGTGATTACCATGCCATGCGTAAAGTGCGATACTCTGCTCAATTCGCATTTTACTACCATCAGGATACTGATATGTACGCTGTAATTGAGAAGCTGTTAGATTTTTAAGTA
Source organism: Paenibacillus sp. EB106-04-04-XG159 (assembly GCF_058791835.1). Classification (NCBI taxonomy): domain Bacteria; kingdom Bacillati; phylum Bacillota; class Bacilli; order Caryophanales; family Paenibacillaceae; genus Paenibacillus; species Paenibacillus sp. EB106-04-04-XG159. The sequence goes on from NZ_JBYTDY010000010.1 coordinate 159,435, forward strand.
AAAATGTCCAGCGTTCATGTAGACTTTCTAATAACTGTAATGAAACTTTAATAGGCAACTCATAATCTAATAGCTTTGCCCATTCACTTTCTTCATACGTTTTAACCACTGGATTTTCTTCTGTCAAAGCTAATTTCATTCGCATATAACCATTTAAATGACTATCGAAAATATGGTGAATAAGTTGACGTACATTCCAGCTATTTTCTCTATACGTTTTTGTTAGTTTCAATTCATCAAGGAATACAGTTAATGCATTTAAACGACTAGGTAGTGTAGTCATTTCTTTAATCCACATTTGAATATCTTTATTTTGTACTTCATTTGGACAATCGAATTGTCCAATTGGGTATCTATTATCCATTATAAATTCCCCTCACTTTTCTGCCCTTTAATAACAATTATTTTAAATTACCATTATTTTCACAATAGGTTACTCAATTATATGGCCCTTTAATGAAATAAGGAATGATTATTCGTTCCCTTCCGATAGCTTTCTATATAATGAAGCCCTTGACACATTTGTAATTTCACAAATTTGATTTACAGTCATACCTCCTTCTTTATATAGCTTTACTGCATAATTCATCCCTGCATAGCCTTATTTCGAATATGGCGATCCAATCGCAATTAACTGCACAAAAATTAATGAAGTATTTAGATAGCGGCAAAACAAGTGATTTATCCGCTGCACAAGAGGAACTGCAGAGAGTAACCGAGTCTATAGCCGTTATTACTAATAATCGTGTAAAAGTTTTGAAGGATGCTGGCTACTCAGCGGAAGAAATAAAAGCATTGGCAAATTGATATAAAGGGGCTGTCCCAAGAGGGATAGCCCCTAAAATTTTGTCAAACAAAGAGAAACCAAGCCTCGATAGAATTTAAGTGCGATCCGACTAAAAAATCTGGCGAAGACTGCTATAGCGGCCTTCACCGGATTCCCGTTACATTAAACTAGTATTGATTAGTCCAATGTCTCCACAAAGTCTACAAGCTCTCTCAAATTATGTATGGTCCATTGAACGCTAGATTTCCCGCTTCTATCAATTAAGAAAGACGTAAATCCTTGTTCTCTAGCTCCTACCGCTTCAACTTCGTAATCGTCAACGTATATACTTTCCCCAGCAGTTACACCTAGAGAATCTAGAGCCGCATTGAATATACGTGGATGAGGTTTACCAACTCCAACTAGCGAACTTGCCGTAAATGATGAGAAATAATGATGGATATTTGCCGATTTCAATGTCATCTCGAGCGAAGGCGGACAATCACTAATAACCCCCATCTTATATCCTCTGGATTTAAAATACTCTAAAACCTCAATAGTTTCTTCAAATAACTCTTTCTTTAGATACCATAAATGCTGCATTAAATAATCTACGCGTTCTGATACCTGTTCTGTTATTCCAAGCCTTTTAAACAATACTCTGTACCATTCGGCAAAAAATTTCAGCTCTTGTTCCACATTTTTATAGGGTGCAAAATCATGGCCGCCGTTGAAAACCTCCCAAAAAACTTCCATAAACAGTTCATGAGAAAATAAAAAGGGAACACCGCTCCATTCTGATAACTTGTCATCACGAAGAGTCTCCCATCCTGGGTCATTAAAGGCCAACGTATCATCACGGTCAAAGAAGATAGCTTTATACTGCAAAAGTTCCACCCCTTAATAGGATTATAGAAGCTTTTAAAATCTATGATTCCACCGGAATGCTTTCGATAGCTGTAAAAAATACATCAAGAAGGTCTCGATCAAACTTTGCTTTTACATAGTCGGATATATGGTCAAGCTCTTCCTCGCTGTCATACTCTAGGCATGCTCGCCCTTCGCACCATAGTACTGTACATTGAAATTCCTGTCTCAGGTGCTCAATAACATAATCCTGCTCTACGGATTCACGGATGGCTGTCAACACTCTCACGCCCCTTCTACATATGATTATCCTCACAATAGTTGATGTCTTATTATTCAAAATTTAGATTTGTGTTTTCGAGGACATTTGTCACATATGGGAGAATGACAGGGACGATCGGGTTGAACTTACTTAGGAATAACAACGTTAAACGTGAATGGGTTCGTTGGCACCTTGCTGCCGCCTTTAGGCTCGATGCTGACAGCAAAATGCTTAACAGTCTGCGGCAGTCTGCCGTTGAAATATAAATAAGCCTTTCCCTGATCATAACGAAGCAATCCGATATTGGTCTGGTTGTTCTTGGTTACAGCCCACATCTGATAATCATGCACTTGTGAAGGAGTTAATCCGTCAAATAAGAACAGTAATTCATTGGACTTGCCCTTGATCCAGGCATATCCGTCCATATTCAGCTGAGGAAGTCGCTCGATCCGATAGATGATAGTCTGCGGATCCCCTATTAATGAGCTTCCTTCAATATTGTTCATTTCTTGCGTCCACTGTGGCGGTCGAACCTCCTGGATCACATCATTCGCTTCAAATGAAGAGACGATCAAGAATAACGCTAGACAAGCGGCAATCGATACGGTGGTAATCGGACGTCTGATCACGTATAGCAGCTTGTTAAGCAGCACTCGAAACATCAATTTTCTCTTAATACGCATAGAAGGCATCATAAGGGATTCCTGCTGCTGCAGCTGTGGATCATCATGGGGCGCAGCTTGGGTCCCTGTTAAGGTTTGCTGCCACATGAGTACACCTTGTTTACAGGAATGGCAGGTTTGCAGGTGATGAGTCAATTGATCGCGTTTATGCTCAGGAAGCTTAACCATCACATAATCGATCAGATCTTCTTCCTTCCAGTTGCATGTTGTGTTATTCATGGCGCATCACCTTCTTCTTGGGGTCCCCCCAACCCAAACTAGACATCTGTTTATGTAAATTACGAAGACCGTACCGCACGAGCGATTTAACAGTACCTAGCGGAATATGCATCTCGGTTGACAGCTCCTGCTGGGTGCGTGAGCCCAGGTACATTTCAGTAACGACTTCGCTCTGTTTACTAGGAATGAGCTGAAGCGCTTCTCGGAGCGCCTCGACTTGCAGCTTAGCCATAACCGAGTCTTCAACGGCAGGTGCTGATGATCTGCAGCTTATTGCAGATTCAACTGCTTCCGATAGCTCCCCTGCAGCGGTTCGCTGCCTTTTTCTCAAGCTGTCAATGCAACGGCTTCGCGTCATAATGGCGATCCACGCTTCCAGACTGCCTCTCGTGGCGTTGTAATGGTCTGCCTTTTTTATAATTTCAAGAAATACATCCTGACAGACATCTTCTGCTTCCATCCTGTCTCCCATGATACGCAAGGCAATTTGCATGATAAATGGAGAATACTTCTGATAGAATCGGTCAAATGCGTCTATGGATCCGTTCTTTATTTCTTGCAATAGCTCTACCATACTGCGGTCTAAATCTGACACATACCCTCACCCCAATCATAGATGTCTAAACCATATGTATCAAATATTTTGCAACGTGTGAATACCAGCCTTGATTATTTAACTCGATTTAAGCTTGTTTTAAGGTTGTTTTAAGCTAATTTTTATGTAAAATGATAAATCCAAACGGCACTCCCTGGGCGTACTTAGAGTGTATAACTTTCATCCAAGGAGGTCTATGATTCTATGTTACATGCTAGTAAAAAACGAGTTGCATCGCTGCTCATCTTTATTCTCACATTCGGAATATTGAGCATGAGCCCAGGAATGAGCAGTACCGCATACGCCGCTGGAGGAGTATCGCTGTATACCACGTATACAAGCCTCACGGCACCGCCTGGAGAGGAGATCAGTTATTCAATCGATGTCATCAATAACACCGATGAGATCCAGAATGTAGGGCTAAGTGTCGATACAGGAGCTAGTAAATGGAATTATGAGTTAACCTCTGGCGGCCATCAGATTCAACAAATCGCGGTTAAGCCAAATGAATCGCAGACTCTGAACCTGCAGCTAAATGTTCCTCTTGAGGTGAGTAAAGGGGAATATACATTTTCTGTGAAGGCCAGTACGGGATATACGCTTCCGTTAAAAGTTAAAGTCTCTGAACAGGGCACCTATAAAACGGAGCTCACTTCCGAACAGCCGAACATACAGGGTCACTCTGAAACCACGTTCAATTTCAGTGCAACCTTGCGCAATCGCACAGCTGAGAAGCAGCTCTATTCCTTGCGCGCGAATGCTCCTGCAGGATGGGATGTTAAATTCTCGGTTGCAGGCAGCGATGTAGCATCCGTTAATGTCGAGCCGAATGCTACGGAGGAAATCAGTATCACAGCCGTTCCTCCTAAACAGGTAAAGGCAGATACGTATAAGATTCCGATTCAAGCCGTAACCAATTCCACATCGGCAGAAACAGAGCTTGAAGCCGTCATTACCGGCACATACGGCATTAAACTTAGCACACCGAATGATCTGCTCAGCACTTCCGTCACATCCGGTTCTTCTAAAAATTTGGATCTGGTCGTGACCAATACAGGAACCAGTACTTTGAAGGATATTCAGATGAGTTCAACAACACCGGTTGATTGGGAAGTGACGTTCGAGCCAAAGACCATTGCAAGTCTAGATCCCGGTCAAACAGCAAGTGTGCAGGCCACGATCAAAGCAGATAAGAAAGCGATTGCAGGAGATTATGTAGTAGACATGACGGCGCAGAGCGTAGAGAAGTCTGCAGATGCTCAGTTCCGAGTAGCGGTGAAAACTTCCATGCTATGGGGCTGGCTCGGCATACTGATCATCATAGCCGTCGCGGGCGGAGTATACTATCTTTTCCGTACCTACGGGAGGAGGTAAACGGTGGAACAATCCATTATCGAACTAAGAGATTTAACGAAGCGATATGATAACCATACAGCAGTCGACCATCTTGACTTATCGATTCAAACCGGTGAAATTTATGGACTGTTAGGCCCTAACGGCGCGGGGAAATCGACAACGATTCTGATGATGCTTGGGCTGACCGAACCAACCTCCGGTTCTGTCCGCGTCTGCGGGTTCGATTCAACCAGACAGCCGCTGGAGGTAAAGCGCCGCGTTGGCTATATGCCTGACGACGTGGGTTTCTACGAGGATCGTACGCCGCTTGAAAACTTGATATATACAGCAAGGCTGAATCGTATTCCACTTAAGCAAGCGCAAGAACGAGCTGAACAGCTCATCGAGCGCGTGGGTCTATCAGATGCGGTCTCGAAAAGAGTAGGAACCTTCTCACGCGGGATGAGACAACGGCTAGGGCTGGCGGATGTGCTGATTAAGCAGCCGGAAGTGATCATCCTCGATGAGCCTACGCTTGGCATTGACCCCGTAGGGGTCCGAGATCTGCTTCATCTGATCAAACAATTACGAGATGATGAAGGCATTACGATTGTACTCTGTTCGCATCATCTGCATCAGGTGCAGCAGATCTGCGATCGTGTCGGCTTGTTCGTAAAGGGGCAGCTCTTAGCAGAAGGTGACGTAGCCAGCTTATCCAGAGAGTTATTTGCAGGAGAACCGGTGCGTGTCAAAGTAAAGGCTGATCCGATCACGGCAGAATTAATTGAGTCCCTCTATAAAGTTGACGGAGTCATCAATGTTGAACTACAAGAAGGTTGGCTTGATATTGATTGTTATAGCAATCTAGCAGGTGTAATCTCTCAATTGATCGTACAATCTGGAGCTATGTTGTCTCATATCAGCACCAAAGAGTATGGACTGGATGAAATCTATCACCGCTATTTTGAAGGAGGTGATCCTGATGAACCAATTGCTGTCCAAGGCAAAGCCAAAGCTGAACCTCAAGCTCAAGTTTCACCGGAAGCCGCGAACAGAACGTGATGCTGTTCCTCATCCATTCTGGATCATGGTGCAAAAAGAGATGACCGATCATATCCGCAGCTGGCGGTATATCGTTCTGTTGGCATTAATTGCTCTGACTTGTATCGGCTCTATATATTCGGCGATAACAGCACTAAAGAGCGGTGCGGCAACTGAAGGCGCGAATACGAACTTTTTGTTCTTAAAAATATTTACAGCATCGGACGGAACGCTCCCTTCTTTTGTTACCTTTGTGAGCTTCCTGGGGCCATTGATCGGGATTGTGCTTGGCTTCGACGCCGTTAACTCAGAACGGAACAAGGGTACGTTAAGCCGTGTTATGTCTCAGCCGATCCATCGCGACTATTTTATTAATGCTAAATTTGTTGCGGCGCTGATTATGATCGCGATCATCTTCTTTACGTTAGGATTTCTCGTTATGGGATTCGGGATGATCACGATTGGGTATCCACCGACATTGGAAGAATTCTTGCGGGTTATCATCTATCTGATCATGACGGTCTTCTACGTTGGATTCTGGTTGAATCTATCGATTCTATTCTCGATCTGGTTCCGTCAGGCAGCCACATCGGCGCTTTTGTCTATTTCCGTCTGGCTGTTCTTTACCGTTTTCTTCGGATTAATTCTCAATCTAGTAGCCGGTTTGATCGCGCCTACCGATGCTTCAAGTGTCAATCAGATTCTGAGCTATCAAAGCACGTTACAGAATATTGCGCGAATATCACCCGCAATGCTGTTTGATGAAGCGACGATGACGCTGCTCATGCCAAATGTCCGCGCGCTCGGACCATTGACGATGCAGCAGCTAGTAGGTGCGATACCGGACAGTCCGCTGCCGCTTGGACAAAGTATTCTGCTTGTCTGGCCGCAGTTAACCGCCTTGATTGCGGAGACGATGATTTGCTTTGGTCTTTCTTATGCTTTATTTATGAAGCAAGAGATCCGTTCCCGCGCATAGGTTGTATGAAATGAAGGGACTTGAATTCTTGAGATAGCGCCCATGCTTGGCGCACTAAAAATGAGCTGCCAGATTCATGCTTGGCAGCTCATTTTATGCAGTCAAATTATCCTCGATTTAATAGCCATCTCTTCACAGTCAACATCCTCTGCTTACTCAGACTTACTACATTTATATTCATTAACCTCTCACTTAAAACGTTGTTACAGCAGCGGCTTCTTTGTCATTGCTTACCTCATAATACTGTGCTTGAGCGTGCCAGAGCTCATGGTACTTTCCGCTCTTGTCGGAAACGAGCTCGTCATGGCTACCTCTTTGAATCAGCCTTCCCTCGTGGAACACGGCAATATCGTCGCAGAAGCGGCAGCTAGACAGGCGGTGCGAAATGTAAATTGCCGTTTTATTGCCGACAATCTCGTTAAATTTCGAATAAATCTCAAACTCGGCTATCGGGTCGAGTGCGGCAGTCGGCTCGTCAAGGATGATAATCGGCGCATCCTTGTACAGCGCGCGTGCCAGCGCAATTTTTTGTGCTTCTCCGCCGGAGATTTCCACGCCCTTTTCGTCAAAATCCTTGTATAAACAGGTTTCAGATCCGCTCGGCATTTCGCTATATCGCTTCATGAAGCCGGCCTCCGCAAGGCATGCCTCTACCTTGGTCTTGTCGTAATCAACTCTAGCGGCGACATTCTGACCTAAACTGAACGAAAACAACTTGAAGTCCTGAAAAACAACCGAGAAAATCGACGTATACTCTTCATGGCTGTACTTCTTAATGTTAATGCCATTAAGCAGAATTTCCCCTTCCGTCGGGTCATATAGACGGCAAAGCAGCTTGATGAAGGTCGTCTTACCGCTTCCGTTCATCCCTACAACCGCGAGTCGCCCTCCGACTTTAAATTTCAACGATACGTTACGCAGCGTCTCCTGTTCTGACGACGGGTATTTGAAGGACACATTTCGAAACTCGATCTCGTAATCATTATCGCCATCATCGCATAGCGCACGCTTTTCCACGGGGAGCGAACCCTGGTACATTTGCGAGGGGATATCGAGAAAGTCGAAATAGACCCTCATACATTCGTTATTCGCGCGAAGTACAGCGAGCTCCGTCATGAAGCTTGTAAAAGCGCCGGTGAACTCATTGATGCTGCCTACATACTTCACAATAGAACCGACGCCGAACAATCCTGCCAATGCTTTTAATCCGACAAACAGATAGACTAGGGTCGTGATCAAAACTGTCGAAATCGTAGCAATGCCCGAATACTTTATTTCATATTTAGCCATCTTGTTAATCACGACATTAGAATCATCGAACAACGCCATAGATTCGCTTTCGATTAATGCCTTCTGGTTATAGATCCGAATGTCTTTTCCCGCGTTATAGGCAGGGAGATAGCTGTTAAAATAATAACTGAATATCCGGTTGAATGGGATGAATTCATTCATAATTTGATACATCTTTTGAGTCATGTTTGCGTTTGCGTACATACTGATCATGACGTTTGCAAGAATGCACGCCCCCAAGACAATTGAAGAGATCGGCGATGCTGCAAAGCCGTATATCCCCGTTAATTCGTGATCGGCGTTTAGTGTAAACAACGAGAAAGTGAGCGATACCGAGAAGACGATGACAAATAGACTTTTGACGATCTCCTGAAATGAAAAAAACAGCCTCCAAATTCCTCCACTGTTCATATTGCGGATTTCGTTAATCTTCACTCTCAAACGGTGTGTCTCAGGATTTTCGACGCTGGTGTAGTCCATGTTGATAATTTTTTGGCTCAATACCATTTCATATCGGTGGTTAAACTCCGCCTCTAAGATCGAAATGAGTCTGCTCATCAACCTGATAATCAGAGCAACTATTAAGTTTAATGAAATGGTAATAGCAGCGTATTCGATTAAAAGTTGAAAGGATTTCCCGTCAACGATACCGTCAATAATAAACGCGGACATATAAATATTGACAAAGGGAGAAACCGCATTAAAAATCGCCCTGATAACAATCAGAGAAAGCAGCCACGGACGGATTCGGCGGATTTCCTGCAGCCCTTTGACTATGTAGAGAATATCATCTATCAAACGCCTCATGCTTCCACAACCTCCTTGTAGTAGTGACTTTGGAGGTTGAACAGATCGGCGTATTTGCCTCCAAGCTTCATCAATTCGCTATGGGAGCCTTCCTCGACGATTTCACCATTTTCAAGGAAGAGTATTCGTTCGCAGAAGCGCGTGCTTGATAAGCGGTGAGAAATGAATACCGAAGTTGTGCCCGATGTTAATTCGTTGTACTTCAAATACATTTCGTTCTCCGCAATCGGATCAAGTGCGGCAGTCGGCTCGTCCAGAACGATGATCTTGCCGCCTTTGTACAGAGCTCTTGCCAACGCAAGCTTTTGTTTTTCCCCGCCTGATAAATCAATCGCATGGTCGTGAACGCTTTTTAGCAGCACGGTGCTTTCGTGTTTCGGCAGACTCTGCACCTTCTCATACAGCCCCGAAAGCTTCAACACCTGTTCAAGTCGCTCGCTGTCTATTTGCTTTTCCTCGCACAAGGCGATATTTTTCGCAATCGAAATCGGCAGCAGACTGATATCCTGGAATACAACCGACAGTAACGTATAATATTCATCACGGTTGTACTCGGTAATATTCACATTCCCTACCTTTACAGCCCCCTCTGTGGGTTGATATAGACCGCACAGCAGCTTAACCAGTGTCGTTTTACCTGCACCGTTGAGCCCGACCAGCGCAATTTTTTCGCCTTGCTTCACCTTAAAGTTCAAGTGCTTCAAGGTAACGTTTTCGCTATGCGGATAGATGAAGGAAACATGATCGAACTCAATTTCCGGGGAGCTTGACAGCAATTCCTCGCCTTCTCCGCGATTGAAACGGTCGGGCATATCGAGGAACTCGCGTACGTCGCAAAAGCCGAGACTTGTCTTCTGAATCGCATTGTAGGATTCGACCAATCCGAGCAGCCAGCCGGAATATTGGGAAATCAGCGCAAAGTATAGCACAAACTCCGCCGCCGTAATCTCGTTCTGGGTGACTTGGTAAATTAAGATCCCGTATGCGACCCCGTCTCTGATAAAGGTCATCATGGCCGCCAACCAATCAATGCCAAAGCCGCGTTTTTCGGTTTTCTTGATCCAATGCATCCGATCTGCAAGCAGCCTAGCGAATACATCTTTAAACCAGCTGGACATACCGTAGAGACGCATATCCTTTGCAACCTCGAAATCCCCGGCCTTATTGCTGATGTATCCGAGTTTCCGATCGATCGGCACCCATTGATCTTTATTCCGATGTACCCAATAATTGTGGGCCTTATTGACGTAATAATTGGCTATCGTCATCACGCAGAGCAGCAGCACAAGCCACGGGCTAAGCGCAATAATCAAGGCCGAATACGTGACAAGACCGATCGTATTGGCACAAATATTGACGAATTGAGAGAAAATTTGCTGTGTTCCGCTATTATCACTGTAAAGCGTATTTAAGGCTTTTTGCATTTTGGTTTGCCCGTCAGGGTTTTCGATATTGTCATAGTCCGTATCCATGATTTTATTGCTGCTCATATTAATATATAAGAAGCGATTGCCGAAGGCTCTCCATGCGATTGTGACGCTGACAAAGTTATTCAGCAAGTGAAGTGACAATATTGCGGCTGATATATACAACACATAAGTAATCAAGGTACCTGCAGACGAACCATTCGACACAAGCTCCACTACAAATTTGGATAAATAGGCACCGAGCAACGGCAATAGCACGACTATAGGGATACGCGTCAGGATCCCCAAGAACAGGGCTTTGTCCAGCTGCCACGATTTACGCAGCAGAAATAGGACATTGCTCGGCAAAGAATACAATGGCTTTGTTTTTTTCTCTTTCTTCATCGACATACCTCCTTGCCATCAGGGTAGCATATCATGGAAAAGGACGACTGTTTATTGCACGAATGGTCCATACCTGAGCACGAATGGTTAGAGCGGCAGCATAACCTCTGTTGCAAACACGCCTTCTTCATGCTGACGGTTGACATAACCGTTGTATTTATCAGCGATCCGATCAATCCGCAGCAGCCCGAAGCCATGGGTAGCGCTGTTTTTGGTCGAGATGAAGGTTTTGCCGTGTTTAATCACTTCTCCGCTGACGGAGTTCGATACCGAAATATATAATTGCTCTTTCAATACTCCGATATATACACGGATATAGCGTTCGAATGGGTCTGGTTGTTTCAGACATGCTTCCATCGCATTATCTAGCAAATTTCCGATGATCACGCAGAGGTCGATCTCGGAGATTTGAAGCTTGCCTGGCACGGTTGCCTTTGCGTTGACGGCAATGTCTTTCTTGGCAATAAGCGAAAGCTTGCTGTTAAGAATCGCATCTATTAAAACATTGCCTGTCTGGAGAACCGTATCGACAGTGGACAAGTCCGAATCGAGCTTGCTTAGATACTCCTGAAGCTCGGTTGTTTGATCGAGTGCAAGGTGCGCCTTCATAGTCTGGATATGATTATGGTAATCATGTCGCCAGCCGCGCATCTGCATGTATATATTTTGCACTTCGTCGAAGTGCTTGGTCATAAGATCATTTTGATAGGCAGAAATACGGCGATCAAGCATTCGGCCAAAAAGAAAATTGGCTAGTCCCATCTTCATCCCCCTTTGAAAAATTGGATAAAAGCCTGATTTACCTTGTCATACGATCGGCGTGAAAGCGGCAATGCCCTGTTGGTATCAAGTATGACTTCCGTTTTGGTGATGCGTTTTATATGCTTAAGCCCGACAATATAGGAGCGATGGCAGCGGATGAAGCCTTCCTCAAGCTGATGTTCGATTTCGGTAATGGATTGCTTCACATTGTATAGACCGTCTATCGTCTCAATCGCGACATCATGAGCAAACGCCTCGACGTAAAGGATGTCACTAACGGGAATACGTACGATCTCGCTGTTGATGTTCAGCATGATTACGCGTTCTTTTTTGTTCAGACTTCTGCACGCCTTGTCGAGCACTGAGAACAGTTTTTCTTCATTCACAGGCTTCATGAGATAATGCAAAGCCGATACCTCATAGCCCTGCGCCATGAAATCGGGGAATCCTGTAATAAACACGATTTGCATCGATTCGTTGTCACGCCGAATATGCTGCGCAAGCTCCACGCCGTTCATTTTCCCCATCTCGATGTCAAGCAGAAGTATATCCGTATTCTTGTCTTCTGTATATCGAAATAGAAACGCCTCCGCAGATTCGAAGGTTTCAATGACCACTCTATGCTCGTTCGCCACAGCCCACTTATTTATTAGCATCGTTAAATATTTGATTTCAACTTGCTCGTCGTCACATATTGAGATATGAAGAGTCATTGCTTGTCCTCCGCTGGTGAAGTCACACGTTCAGAATATCGGTATTCTACCTACCATAATTTATCACGCATTTATGTATGATTATAACAGACTCCCTTCACCTCGCCTCAACGCAAAAAACCGACCTCTTGCGGTCGGCTTACTGATAGAATCTACATGTATTCAGCTGTTCATGGTATGATTGAAACATTCGATATTGTAATAATAAGTAAACTAACTCGACTATTTTTGTGAGGGATTAGATGATGATCATTAAAATGTCACATGCCAATATGAAGGATTTTAACCAATCAAACGAAAGCTTTATTGTTTTTGGGAGGATTATACCAAAATACGAAAACGACACCTGGACATATACCGAGGAGATTTACTCTGAGTCATATGAGAAACAATACGACAATGACGACATTGACATAAGCTATATTGAAGAAAAAGATAGAGCTGTGTTTTTGTATTACAATGACGATAACTGCGTCGGACAGATAAGGCTTCGTTCCTATTGGAACGGCTATGGTTTCATAGAGGATATTGCGGTTGCCAAAGAGTGGAGACAAAAAGGTGTGGGAACGTCACTATTAGAAAAGGCTGCTGAGTGGGCAAAGCAGAATCACCACATTGGTCTTATGCTTGAAACGCAGGATGTTAATCTATCGGCGTGCCGATTTTATGCTAAGAACAAGTTTGTAATCGGTGCAGTTGATACGATGTTATATTCCAATTTTCCGACAGCTAATGAAAAAGCGATATTCTGGTATCAGGTGTTTTAGAAAGCCCTCAAAAAAGCATCGTCCCACCTAAATGGAACGATGCTTTCGTTAAATTGGAACGCCGCAGCGATCTGTCGAATTGGATTAGCCGACGACCGCATGAATGAATTTTTCCAGTGGAGCTACATCCGTTATATTCTTGTTGCAAGCGTCACTGTTTACACACATATAGTTGCCGATCGCTTTATAGTAGTCAGGTGATGCGTTAGCCGGCTTCGACTTGGTAATCGCCGAAAACAACGCAACCTCTTCATGCCGGTTACACAAAAAGCAGACGCTTTTTCTGTTCACTGGGGTAAATCTTCCTTCTACGCCGACAAGTTGCCCGTTCAGATGATAAACCATGAACAATTTATTCGTCGCGATGTCGGTCCAGCCGAGATACGTGACATAGCGATAATCGATCGCAGTTAGATCGGGAACCTTTAATTTTTTGTTCTTTGGAAACAGCTTCTTCAGCTGCTTATCCGTCACTTGCGCAAACTCCGCCAAATAAGGCTCCAACGAAAGCAAATACTGCCGGAAATCCCCATCCGTTTTTAACGCCGAGATCTGTTCCAGCGATTGCCTTTGAAGTTCTGTTGCATCTGAGAACTCATCTATAATTTTGGAACTCGCGCTGAATCTTACCGATTCCACGACTTTCCGATCGGAGACCGTATTGCAGGCATGCTGCAATATACCGACCTGCTTCTTAACTAAGTTATATTGATGGTTTCTAATAAATGGTGCGCTCATGCTTCTCAGCCCCTTATTCATATTGAATTGCAAATAAGGTGCAAAGCCCATGATTAGAAACGAATCAAGCTCTCTCGGGCGACAATATTAACAGTAAATGTCTGGCCCCACGCAAAGAATCGCCCCTATACTAGGCTTTGCATGAGTCGTCGCCAGCTCTGGTAACGTGATTTACCATCCCCACCGACCTCCTTTATATAAAGCATTATAAGGAATACTTTGGTCGAAGTCCATTATTCGATGAGCGGAATTAGGGTGGAGCAAAAAGCCGACCTTATGCGGTCGGCTTCATTTTACACTTTAAACTTCATAACGAGAGCTTCCAAGCTTCGAGAATCTTTGCTTAGCAAGTCAGTAAGTGAAGCAACCTCCTGAACTAAAGAATTTTGCTTTGCAGTCATATCGTTCACAACTTTAACTCCTGTAAGTGATTCTTCAGCTGCGGTTGCCATTTCGGAAACAGATGCTGCGATTTCTTCTGAGCCTGCCGCCATCTGTTCGCTGATTGCAGAAACCTCATGAACTTGCAAAGTTACTTTCTGAGTGGACTTCAAGATGTTTTCAAAGGATTCGATTGCTTCTTCTATCTTTCTTTGGCCCGTCAATACTTCTCCCGTCACTTGCTGCATCGCACATTCCGTTTCTTGAGAGTCTTTCACAATATCTTGCAGCAATCCGAATATTTGCGCTGCTGAAGTAGAGGAATGCTCCGCCAGTTTTCGGATCTCGCTAGCCACTACCGAAAATCCTCTTCCATGTTCGCCTGCTCTTGCCGCTTCAATTGAAGCATTTAACGCAAGCAGATTCGTTTGACTCGATATTTCCGTAATGGCGCTAACAATTTGCTCAATATGAGATGTTTGTTCTTTCAAGTTAGATACGATTTCTACTGTAGAACTTACAGAATCGCTAATCTGGGCCATTTGTTCGCTAACTTGCTGTATAAAGTTCACACCGCTTGCTGCCTCTTTCTCCGTCTCAGCTGCGGCATCGGCAAGATCCTCCGCGGATACGGCGACACGCTGCACACCTGTAGACATTTCATTGATTGCATATGAAGCATCAAGTGTGCTTTGCACCGATGTTGTCGCCCCTTGCTCGATACTGACTAACTGTCTCGTAATTTCCTCTGTCGCACTTGCGGTTTCTTTCGTATTTTCAACTAGTTTGCTCGACGAATTCAATACACTATGGGAGGTATCACGGACATCTTTAATAATGGTTTGCAAGGTCTCCAGCATAGCATTTAAGGATTTCGAGATTTCTCCGATTTCATCCTTGCCGGAGTAATCCAGTCTTCCGGTAAGGTCGCCCCCGCTCTGCGCAAGTTCGGAGATTTTTTCATTGACTAATTTAAGCGGTTTCAACTTAACAAAAATAATGATAAATACTGCAAGCAATGCCACAAATGTAGTTATTAGCAAAAACAAAGTTACCGTAAGCGCCCAGCTTGCTTTTTGCTTTGCAGCATCAGCCTCATTTTCCGCTCTAGTATTCATCTTTAGTTGAAACTGATCCAGTGGCTCCATGATGGTCTTTTTGATCGCATCGTAATTGCTGTCAAACATAAGTTCCCGGGCTTTGGTAAAATCTTTGCTCTCAGCAGCTTTCATTGCAGCAGCTTCTGTTTTGACAAGAGCATCCGAATTTTGTTTTGACTGTGTTATAAGATCCAGCTCTTCTTGGGGCGCGCCCAATTCAGTTAGTCTATCTACTACATGATCTCTCGTTTTGGTCTCGTTTACTTCCTTCCAATAATTGTTGTAGTGGTCTTTGTCTCCGAACTGCACGAAAGCTCTTGCTTCGTTAGTCAAATAGTCCGAGGAGTTGGCTAAATCGATACCTAATTGCTTGAATTCTGCCTGCCTTTTTACAGCGGCACGTTCCTGCGCTACGCTCTCTTGAAGGTTATAAATACTAATTCCGTTCAGGACCGTCAGTAAAACAAAAATTCCACTCATCGTTTTAAGCCAGGTAGAAATCTTCATGATTAGCCCCACTCCTTTGTTGTAAAAAAAGCCCTTATTTCATTATATCGGTCGACTTCATTCGACAAATAATAGACCTTTATACCTTTTTCAAAATATAATAGTTTGGACCTATTTACATTTCTCTAAATAAATGATTTAGATCTATATTGTCATAATTTCAGGTAATTATTAAATCAAAGAAATCAACTCTCTTTAAGTTGGTGGATAAGCAAAAGGGACTGTCTCAAAGTGGGAAAGCCCCTTGTTTTTCGGCTCACTAATGCGGTTGTGGCGCCTGGGATGTCATTTTTAGCATCCCAGGCCACGCGCGAGCTGATTTTGGAACTAAGACGCAGGTTTCTGACGTCTCAACTGAGATAGACTATTCGATGTTGTCGAACTCAAGGTTGTCCATTCCTAGTTCTACAGCTATTCTATAAAATCGATAGCTATCTACAGGGGGCGGGAGCGGACACACGAGCCGCTATTTGCAGCAAACACCACTAATTCGCCATACTAGCGGACCGTAGAGCCGTTATTTGACCCGAATAAGCCGTTTAGTGCTAGTTTTGAAGCAAATAGCGTCATCTGAGTCCGCAAGCCCTCAAAAAATACCCCGAAATCATGAAATAGCGGCCCCTGTGTCCGTTCAAGTGCGGGTCACCTTGGAAAATTCAACTCCATTGGCCCGTACTGCTAGCCTTGCAGGACGGGCCAATGCTATTTGGCATGAAAAGGACTTTACGACACCATTTCCAATATTGTATAATTTATACATGTCACACGTGTGGCGTATAAGTGATAATCTAATTCCAAAGGAGGGGGCGGATGGGAAAATTACCAAGGAAGATCAGGGTGTTCTACTCGCTTGGGCAGTTGGGCTGGTCGATTCTAGCCGGAATCATGGGAACATGGCTCATCTATTTTTATTTGCCACCGGAAGAATCCGGCATCCAAGTTGTGATCCCGCAAGGTAGTGTGTTTATGGGCGTTACGATTATTGGCGTCATCATGGGAATCTCTACGTTGATCAATGCAGTGTCCGACCTATGGATTGCGAACATGAGCGATAGAAGCAGGAATCGCCTTGGGAGACGGACGCCGTTTTTGAGAAGAAGCTCCCTGCCTTGTGCCATTTTGCTCGTGTGCATATTTGTCGTTCCTTTTCAAGATGGCATTCATACTATCAACTCCTTATGGCTTCTTATCCTTCTACCTCTATACTTTTTTGTTTTTACTTGTTATGTGATACCCTACACAGCCCTTCTAAGCGAGTTGGGCCGGAGCTCGGAAGAGCGAATAGATCTGTCGACGTATATCTCGGTTACTTGGTTTCTGGGACTGATTATCGCAACGTTTGCGCCTAATATTTGGGATACCGTCATGACGATCTTCGAGATCTCCAAAACCGCCGCGATTCAGTGGACCTTTACCGGACTAGCGGCCATTGCATTGATTCTTATGCTCATTCCGGCCTATACGATCGATGAGAATCTGTATGGTTCCACAAACGCGACAAGCTTGGACATCAAAGCATCCATTAAAACAATATTTCAAAATAGAGATTTCAGATTCTTCTTAATGAGCGAGCTGGGGTATTGGTTCACGAACAGCTTCTTCCAATCATCCCTTGTTTACTACATTACGGTGCTCGCACGGCAGAAGGAAACCCACGTCGGACTGATAGTGGCTGCCGTCGGTGTACTCTCGTTCCTGCTGTATCCATTGGTCAATAGATTAAGTAAAAGTTATGGCAAGAAGAAGTTGATGATCATATCATTCTTTTCTCTTATCGTTTCTTTCATCTATATCTCGCTTATGGGGATGTTTCCGTTTGACGGATTTATACAGTTGATTCCCATCATTCTTCTCTCTGCAGTTACCGCGGCCATATCAGGTATATTGCCGAATGCCATCGTTGCGGATTGCGCTGTATATGACGCCAGTTCAAGCGGCGATAACAAAGAAGCGTTGTACTTTGGTGTACGCTCGTTTTTAACAAAATTTGGAGGATCTTTATCCGTTATCATCTTGCCCACTATACTAGCAATCGGGAATTCGGTTAATGATGATTCCGGAATCCGGATATCTGTCGTCATAGCTGCCTTTGTTGCCCTCTTATCCTTACTCGCTTTTCTGAAATACGATGAGAAAAAAATCAGCTCCAGTACTTATCCGATCGAGAATATAGAAGCTCAAGAACCGACCCACCACGCGTAAGTTGAAATTCGGATTTATCCCATTTGAATAGAAGAACAGGAGAGGATTGTATGTTTAAAGTAAAGGGAAAACCATTCATGCCGATGGGGGGCCAGTCCAAAAACTCCAGCGCCTATACCGCGGAAGAATTGGCATCTGCTATTGCTGGTGTCAAGGCATTGGGAGGCAATACGCTGGAAGCTCCAGTCTATTGGGAACAAGTGGAGCCGCTAGAGGGGCAATTTGATTTTTCTTCGGTAGATATGCTGCTGGAGGAGTGCCGGAAGAATGATTTGCACCTTATCGTATTATGGTTTGCAACCTGGAAGAATGGCGAGATGCGTTATTGCCCCTGTTGGATAAAGTCAGACAAGCAGCGATTTTTCAGGGTGCTTCGCAGCGACGGCGTCCCTATGAATGTGCTTTCGGCTTTTTGCGAGGAAGCGCTTCAGGCGGATACAAGAGCGTTCCAGGCTTTGATGGGGCATCTGAAAGAAAGGGATAGCGAGACTGAGACGGTTATTGCGGTGCAAGTGGAGAACGAACCGGGCATTCTTGGCTGTGATAGAGATTATGGGCCTGAGGCAAATGCCGCATTATCCGGGGCTGTACCCTCCGCACTTCTCGAACATGTGAAGGGACTTGGAGAAGGCAGCGTCTGGGAGGTCTTGCAGAAGAACGGTTCTAAAGAACAAGGGAGTTGGGAGGAGGTTTTTGGCGTCGCGGGCGGAGAGTTCTGCACAGCTTGGTCTATTGCCAAATATATCGATCATATCGCCGCAGAAGGCCGTGCGGTATACGATCTTCCCATGTACACCAATGCTTGGCTCTCTTTTCCGGGTTGGCCGATTCCTGGATTCTATCCTTCAGGCGGGCCTGTCAGGAGCACGTTAGATATTTGGAAATTTGCCGCGCCTCATCTCGATCTGATCGCACCGGATATTTACTCGGTTAATTTTAGCGACTACAAGATTGTGTGCGAAGACTATCACCGTCCCGACAACCCTTTGTTTATTCCGGAATCCAGTCCAGACGGGCTTAATGCGAGAAATATGCTCCGGGCTCTGGCTGACTACAACGCGATCGGTTACTTTTGTTTTGGCGTAGACAGCATTCTGGATATGGAAGGCAATCTACTGGAAGATGCCGTATTATTCGCCGAAAGCTTCCGCAGCGTAATGAGTCTGTTACCCTTGCTTCACAAGTATCGCGGTACAGGCAAAGTTTATTCCGTTGTAGAAGAGGATTACCAGATCAATCAGAGCTTTGAGTTCGAACAATACATTGGGGCAGTACCTTTTATCAATCTGGGCGGCACGAGCGAGAATAAGGATCATAGACACGCCCGTAATCCCCGGTTGATTGAAGGAAGACCTAAACACGGGCTTATCATTGAAGCCGGACCGCGGGAATTCTACCTCGCTGGGAACTTTCATCTCTTCATGGTTCCCGGGTCAGGACCTGCGTGGCTTGACGCCATGAAAATGCCGATGGTACTCACCCCCGTGGACTATCTTTCCGTGGAGGAAGGCTATCTGACAGAGACAGGCGAGTTTGTACCCGCGCGCACCAGAAATGGCGATGAATCCGTGTTCGGAGGTTTCTGGGTTACCCCGTACTGCGGTGTTGTAAGGGTCGTTCTAACGCCTTAGCTATCGAATATCAGCCGATGCCGCGCACATGAAGCCGCAGTCGATAAACTCCGGTACTCATGTGCGCTGTATTCCGCTGAGCACAATATTTCGAAAAGATTTGCGAAAATCAATATTATCGCAGTATTCACGCTTCAAGTGGTTTTCTCTCAGAATTAGACGTTGGAAGAGGGAAATAAAGCTGTGGCTAATAAAGTGGTACAGCTCTTCGACCGTCAGATCGTTACGAATAGAGCCATCTGCCACCCCTTCGCGAATATAATGAAACAGCGGGTCCCGATCGGGATTTAAAGCTTCGATAAACGATTGTTCCAGCTCTGGGTTCGGATAATTCTCCTGAAAATACCTGTCGAACTCAGCAGTGAATTTAATCTGTTCTTTGACTTTATCCAGATCAACCCGATAGAAGTACGCTTTTACTTTTTCAAAACCCGTTTTGCCGGTCGTTTCCCCGATATCCAGTGTAAGATAGTCCTGTATTTGTTTCATCACCAGGATTTCAATTTCGAAAGCTAATTCATCCTTCGTGGGGAAATAACGATACAGTGTTCTCCTATTGATGTTTACGGCCGACGCAATATCTTTCATCTGTGCATTTGCGATCCCGAGTGCTATAAATTGTTTTTCTGCTTCGATCAGGATACGTTCCCTTGTCGTTTGCATATCTATTCCTTCGTCCCCTCGTCTAATCCCTAGATCAATCCAATATTAACCATCATTTTAACATACTTTGCATGAATCTAGCTGTTCAACAAGGAAAGATCATACTTTTTCAATTCGTCTGTTTCTCTCTCCGAAATAATTGGTTCCAACAACCCCAATAATAATGATAATGGCTCCAACCAAATGGTATAGTTGAAAATCCTCCTGCAAAAAGATCACGCCTGCCAATATCGTAATGAGAGTAGCAAAATTGCTGAAAACACTCATTTTAGTCGCCTCTATTTTGGATAAAGCATAATTCGAAAGATACGAAGTACCGAGTGATGATAAAATACCTAAATATAGAATAGATATGACGAATTCGATGTGCGTAAAAGGTTCGAAAAACTGATTGATGGTACCTTTCATCGCGTGATCTCCAATCGCCAGCAGGTTAAACATGAGAAATCCAAAAATCGTCATCACATAGGTGATTTTCATTAGCGAATATTTTCGTGTTAGCTTTCTTGCAAACACGTTATATAGTGCCGCGGCAATAGATGAGAGTAATATAAAACCACTGCCGATCAGATTCACCTTACTTGTACTTACACCATTCATAAAGAGCATGTATATGACGCCAAGCACCGATAAACTCATAAAAACAAGCTGTCCACGCGTCGCTCTCTCCTTCAATAACACAGCCGCAAACACCAACGTAAAAATTGGAATTGTCGCTTGGATAATCCCAGCTTCCGAAGAGGATATTCGAGCTAAGCCAAATACTTGAAGAGAGAAGAAAACAATCGGATATAATAAGGCTAACGGAAAAATATCCAGTAAATCTCTCCAGCTAATTTTAAATTTATCTCTGTTAAGTCCTACTAGAATGAGGATTGCAATTAGTGCCACCGTAAATCGATGTGCTAATGTATCCATTGGACTTGCAATGGTTAATGTCATTTTAACGAACATAAACGAAAGACCGATAATGAACGCATATGCAATTGCAGCAATATACGCTTTTCTTTTTTCTGTCATATGATCTACTCCTTCTTTTTCCTATCCGGCCAGTAAAACTATCGTAATAGAAAATAAAGAGTATCACGACAAGTAAAAAACACATCTGTACCGATACAGATGTGCCTGGAGGCTTAACATGCTAAAGTATGAATCTATAGTTACCGAACTACGTCATCAAATACAAGCAGGTATTCTACGCTCTGGGGAAAAGCTACCTTCGATCCGGAACTTATCACACCAATTTTCTTGCAGTAAAAGTACCATACTATCATCTTTGCAAAGACTTGAAGACCAGCACCTCATTTATGCGATTCCTAAAAGCGGTTATTATGTCGTGGATCATATGATGCCACAGAAACCATCTGTATCGCAATCCATAGACTTTGCAACGTCAATACTAGAATGTCATGCATTCCCTTACAAAGACTTTCAACATTGCATCAACAAAGCAATCGATACCTATCGAACAGACTTGTTTCGATACGGTACACCCAAAGGTTTACCATCATTAATTACAGAGGCAAGAAAATTGCTAGAAACGTATCAAGTATTCACAGATGAAGAGCATATTTTCATTACTTCAGGTGTTCAGCAATCACTATCTTTGCTTAGCATCATGCCTTTTCCCAATCAACATACGACCATATTAGTAGAACAGCCAAGTTATCACCTCTATATGGATTTGATCAAAACCCATGGATTGCAAGCGATCGGTATCAAACGAACGACAGAGGGAATTGACCTAGCGGAATTAGAGCAAATTTTCAGTTCCAATAATATTAAATTCTTTTATACGATGCCGCGTTTTCATAACCCTTTAGGTACTTCATATAGTAAAAAAGAAAAGGAATCCATTCTCTACCTAGCCCAAAAATATGATGTCTATATCGTAGAAGATGATTATTTAGGCGATTTTGAACAGAATACGAAGATAGATCCGTTATTTGCATACGATATTCACGAACGCGTTATTTACTTGAAAAGTTTCTCTAAAATTATGTTTCCTGGATTACGTATTGGGCTCGCCATATTGCCAAAAGCATTAACACAAGTTTTTCAGCAATATAAAAATACCATGGATATCGATAGCTCTATGATTTCACAGGCAGCCTTAGAGCTGTATTTAAAAAGCGGTATGTTTAAACGGTATAAAGCACAAGTAAATGAAGCGTATACTGCCCGTGCTAATATCCTTCAACACTGCCTTAAAACACATTTACCCATGTATAAAACGCCAACAGAAATAGGCATGCACAGCCATATCGTGTTGCCAAAGCAAGTCGATTTGAATTCTCTTATTCAGCATTTAAAGCAAAAGCATATTTTATTGGAGACCATTAATCGAAATTATTTAGAGGGATTTTATCGCGAAAGAATCTTGAAATTAAATGTTTCAAATGTAGATGCACATAAGATTGAGATCGGGATTAAAGAAATCGCACTTGCTATAAATAACATTGAAAATCACTTTCTGTAAATTCCAAAGTGCGAGTGGCCCATCAACATCCCTAAGCGTCGTCACAGACCATAAATAATTTCTATTTTTTTGCATATCAAGTAGGAAAAGAAACCATAATAAAAGAAAGATATAAAGAAGTCAAACCATAGGAGGAAATTATGGGCAGATTAGTTCATTTCGAGATTCATGTAGATGACATGGAGCGTGCTAAGAAGTTTTATGGAGAAGTATTTGGATGGACATTTGAGGATTGGAGCGACTATGCTGGAATGCCTTATTTCGGAGCTGTAACTGGCGATGCAAAGGAGCTTGGAATTAACGGGGCTTTGATGCAGCGTCAAGGTGCTTCCCCAGTACCAGGTCAGGCTATGAATGGCTTTGCATGTACAATGGGAGTGGCAGATTACGATTCTACTGAAGCAAAAATTCTCAATCTGGGAGGCGAGGTCGCATTACCGAAGCATGCACTCCCTGGAATGGCGTGGCAGGGATATTATATGGATACCGAAGGTAATATTTTTGGTATTCATCAGCCTGATGAGAACGCAAAATAGAACTATTTGTTGCAAATTGATAGACATCCACATTCAGGTACTTTTCTTTAATAAGAAGAGTGCCTTTTTTAATTAGAGTTTGACGCCATGGTTAAAGGGTTATTCGAAACTATGTTGTAGACAAAATAAAACCCACAACCTCATGCAGTTGTGGATTTGTACTATGTAGGATTATGCGGGGGCTCAGATCACATTATCTTATGTATGCTTTCTGTAATTCCGCAATATCAAATTTCTTCATTTTAAGAAATGCTTTTGTTATGGTAGCTAATTGCTCCGGTGTACCCTTGCTCATCATCTCGTCCATCTCTCTCGGCACGATTTGCCAGGACACTCCATACTTATCTTTCAGCCAGCCGCACTGCTCGGCTTCAGGAACCGCAGAGAGCCTTTCCCAGTAGTAGTCAATCTCATCTTGTGTGTCGCAATACACCATGAATGAAATTGCCTCGTTGAAACCAAATCTATGCTCGTGCGCGCTGTCCATTGCGGCAAACCACTGATTTTCAAGCATGAAATCAGCGAACATGATCGTCCCTTCCTTATCAGGTTCCATGCCTTTGGGGTAGCGAGCAGTAATACCTTGCTTTGAGTTCTTAAATACGGATAAGTAAAAATGAATCGCCTCTTCCGTTTTACCGCATATATCACCAACAAACAATATCGACGGAATTATCGTAGGGCGTACTTCGCCTTCTGGGTTAGTAAGAATTAACTGCCACGTCAAACCATACTTGTCCTGAATCCAGCCATATCTCTCACTGAACGGATACTTATCCAGCGGCATTAGCGCTGTGCCGCCATCAGATAGTTTGTTCCAAACCTCATCAATTCTCCCTCTCGCATCTTTGTCTCGAGATGGATCAAAATTAACCATGAAAGACACAGACGGATTGATTTTAAAATAGGGTCCTGCGCTAATCGCCATGAACTTTTGACCCCATATTTCAAAAGAAACTAGATCGCTATCGCCTGATGGTGTGTTATGTAATGTGGTTACATTCGTAATTTTTGAGTCCGGGAACAAGGAAGCGTAAAACTCGGCTGCTTCTTTTGCCTCTTTGTCGTACCATAAATGCGGAACGATTTTTTGATCTGTTAAACTGATTGACATGATTCAACAGCCCCTTTATGGAGAAATTTTGACACCCCTATATGTTATATACCATTATTGAGCTGTTCAAACACTGTTTGCAAATAAATAGATTACATCCTTCTTGCATAATCCAGAAAACATTTCATCCTCCGCGAAACGCATTAGGAAAATATCGGATGCGCCCATTCACTTATCTCCGCACCTACATACAATGTTTTAGCCCATCAATTAAGGAGTGACAAGATCATGTCATTTACCCCACCTCCAAGTCCCCCAGGATTCCCAGGGTTCCCGGGATTTCCAGGGCAGCCTGGACAGCCTGGATTCCCAGGGCAGCCGGGACCACCAGGACAACCGGGACTTATGGGACCCAGCTCACCTCCCCCAGGATTCACCCCTCAACAACCTGCGGTTTCGCCCTTTGCTGTCGACCCGGGAGCGATTGCTGGTTGTTTGTTTCGGATGACTTATGTTTGGCTCGTGAATAGAGATCAATTCTGGTTTTTCCCAGTTTTCGTAGGTCGCACCTCTGTTTCGGGATTTCGGTGGAACGGAAGGTTTTGGTTGTATACCGGATTGAGCTTGCGGTCCATCCAATCCTTTACATGTTTCTAAATGAACACGCGAAAAAGCTCCGTTCCACTAGGAATGGAGCTTTTTCGCGTCATAAAACTTCAATGAAATTCAGTGAACCGACAGTGAATCAGTAGTCAATTCAGCAACAAAGAAGCCTGGGCCAAAAATCGTAGCGAAGCTACTTGATCTTGTTCAGAAAATTGCCAATTCAATTCGCAGAAGGCATGCGGCGGATACCTCAGGGGTTTCGCCGGCAACGTTCAAAGCTCTGCCGTGCCGCGTTTCCACAAACCGACAGTGTAGACCAACAAAATCAACACCTGAGCCGAAACCACGGCCAGCGCCGTCCAGTCGAAGGCAAGCTCCGTACTGAAGGAGATGAAATTATGGACAACATGCCACACAATGCCGATCCAAAGGCTGCGGGTAATGCTGACGATGAGTGCAAACGCAAGGCCGAAGAGAAAAGCAAAGGCAATCTGCAGCAGCACTTCGACCGGCTGTGTCCCGCTCAGGGCGTTGGCGGCATGCAGCACGCCAAAGATTAGGGACGAGCCGATAACGGCCTGCTTTCGGCTTTTTCCCAACAGGAAGGAGAAGGCCAGGCCGCGAAAATAAAGCTCCTCGTTAAAGCCAACAACGACGGTGAACAGAACCAGTGCCGCATATTCGGCTCCCGGACGGGTAAACGCTGGGCCGTAAACGGCAAGCGGAATCACCTCCATCAGCAGCATTGGCACACAAAGCCAGACGGAGCGCATGCTGCCGGAGGCCGGCCGGCGGAAACCGGCCTCGCTAGCCGAAAGGCCAGAGCGGCGCAGCAAAAATAGGCCCGCCAAAATGGACAATACCACGGAAGTTGCCATGACGAGATAAGCGGGGACTTCCGCCAATTCGGCAATTTGGGCAGTCGCGGAACCGGCAGCGGTAAGAAAGGTGCAGATCAGCGCCGCGATGACGGCGGCGATGTAAGGATGGTTGCGGATGAAAGTCACGGACATGGCTAAAGCTCCTCGCCTTCTTTTTTGAGTGTAACCAACAAACCTTTAAACACGTTGCTCAATACGGCCTGCGCCTCCTCGTCATCCATCGTGCTGCTGTTTGTTGCGACCAGTGAGGCGATGCCGTGCGTCGTAAACCAGATGCCGACATACAACTTGCGCGCTTGGTCGACCGAAAGGCCGGTCATGCTTCCGATCATCGCAATAACCTGGTCGTCGCCCTCGGTTGTTCCGGCGATATCCGCCACCTTCTCCTGCTGAAGCCGACCAGACATAAACAGAAGCTGGAACAGCTTCTGTTCCGTTCGTGCAAACCGGATGTAAGCGAGGCCCATCGCCAGAAATCCGTTACCGCCGCTCTGCATCGCCGTCAGCATCGCCGCGTTGTACAGATGTTCGGCATAAGCGTGGATCGCTTCCCTCAGTTCCTCCATTGAAGCAAAATGACTGAAGATAGGCTGGGTGGAGGTGCCGAGCCTTTTTGCAACGTTGCGCGCGTTGACAGTATCTAATCCCTCTTCGCGTACCAGCCCGAGTGCCGCTTTCAGAACGATGTCGCGCGTCACTTTCGGCTTCGGGGGCATAAGATTTCCTCCTCAACAATAAGATAACAATAGTTATATTACATATGTTATATTTTATGTCTTTTTTTATTAATATCTTTTTTTACGGGCTACAGGATGTGGCTTGGGAAAACCAAAGTCGGCTTGTAAATGAGAAAATGACCTGGCGAATCGGCTTATCCAGTTTCCACGGTGCGGCGCCCCCGTCGTCGCCTTTCCGAAGTCACACTTCTAGCCATTATCCGCAAACATCCACATCCCCCTCCTTTCTCACACACAGCGAAAAGCCACCAACCGGATTACTTGGTTGATGGCTTTTTTTGTACAACAATGGAGGCGAGGGGAATCGAACCCCTGTCCGAAGATAACGCAACACAGGCTTCTACGGGTGTAGTCACAGTTTTGATGTCACCCGAGTAGATTTCAACACAACCATCTATTAATTTGATTAGGGATTATATTGAGTACCTCTGCGAGATAAATAGTACATCTGTATCTCTCTTTATGCCATTAATACATTAGATCATAAAAAATGCCCCAAACATAATGTTTGGGGCATCAGGCTCTAAGATTAGAGTTTTACAACATTCTCGGCTTGTGGGCCGCGATTGCCTTGTACGATTTCAAATTCAACGCGTTCGCCTTCATCCAAGGACTTATAGCCATCTCCAACGATTGCACTGAAGTGTACGAATACATCGTTGCCGCCCTCGGTCTCGATAAAGCCAAATCCTTTTTCTGCGTTAAACCATTTTACTGTTCCTGTTTCCATAATACAATTACCACCTAATTTAAATTTACATGTCAATCTTATCCCAAAAAAATCTCTTGCAAAATCCCTTAAAAAATAAAAATTCACATATGGTACAAGGTTATTGTTGTCTCAAGAATAACCCTCTACGCTATGCGAATTCGTTAGGTAACTCTTTCTTTCGATAAATTGATTATAGCACATGTAAGTTCATTAAGATACTTAATTATCTACATGTGAATAAATTGGCAACACCAACTCATCCCGCCCCGCAATATCCCATCATGGAAATGTTAAGAGATGCGAAACAAAACATAGCAAAAAGCCGACCTCATGCGGTCGGCTTAATGATGGTGGAGGCGAGGGGAGTCGAACCCCTGTCCGAAGATAACGCAACACAGGTTTCTACGGGTGTAGTCACAGTTTTGATGTCACCCGAGTAGCGCCCCGTAACCGGCTCTACTTTGGGTCAGCCTGATTGTCTTCTTCAGCACACCCCAGGCGGAGATGTGACAGCGTATCCCACTAAAGTTGGGCCCCTAGCTCGGCACATGGGCGATGCAGAGTAGAAGCTCGCTAACAGTTTATTAAGCTGCTAATGCGAAGTTGTTTTGTTGTTTGCCGTTTAAATAGGCTTTCGCGTTGTTGAAGTGGACGCAGCCCCACTACCCGCTACCCGAGCCCGAACTATCCCCGTCGAATCCAAAAACGCCCCCATAGTGTAAGCGACAAGCTTACCCGTACAGGGCAGCAGTCTTTAGATTAAGGAAGTTGAAGCATCGGTAGACTATATACCATATCTTCATACCTTATTCTATTGTCAAGGTCAGCAGCGATCAAGGCCATTCTTCAACGCCCGCCTCGCTCTGATGTACTTAGTATAACATATCTCCCATCCAATATGCCTTATGTGACTTCTGCTAAGTGCGGAATTAGATGGATACAAGCCACAAGCTCGCTCGGCTCATATATTGCAATTATAAAGAGGTCTGCCTCTAAAGTAAAGCACTATCCGTCCGAACATCTCATCAAGACAGCGCCCACAGATACAAGGAAGCCACCGAACCGTACGGCGAATATCGTTCCCGGTATTTCTCGAATTCACTCTTCTTCAACTCTGTGAGCCCATACAGATTCATCATGCCGCGCCGAATCGCGAGGTCGCCCCAGCTCACCACATTTGGTCTGCCTAGCGAGAAGATCAGCAGCATTTCCGCCGTCCACACGCCGATCCCATTCAGAGAGGACAATTGCTTGATGACCTCCGCATCGGACATGGAGTCGAATCCGTCGAAGTCAATCACTCCGTTGACCGCCGCTTCCCCGATACCTTTAATGTAGCCAGCTTTACGAACAGACATACCACAGGCTTGAATAGCCTCAAGATCTGTACTGACAATGCGTTCCGGCGTCACTTCACCAAGCGTATCACAAAGTCGCTTCCACACCGTCAAGGCAGCTTTCGTCGATATCTGCTGGCTGACCACACTATTCACAAGTGTCGAAAATGGTTCCGGTGTCACCTTACGCTCCAGCATACCCAATCGATCAATGGCGGCGCCCAGCACTTCATCCTGTTGTCGCAGATAATCCATTTCAACCTGACCGTATCGAAATACCTCCATTAAACCTTCCCCTTCTCAAGCGCAATTAGCTTCTCCTTCATCGGAATACCGCCGCGATAGCCTGTCATGCTCCCGTTAGCCCCGACTACTCGGTGGCATGGAATAAAGATCGGAATCGGGTTGCGATTATTCGCGAGGCCGACAGCCCGCGAAGCCTTAGAGTTGCCCGCATGAGCCGCGATCTCCCCATAGCTCGCAGTCTTCCCATAAGGAATCTCGCACAGACATTCCCACACCTTCTGCATAAATGCCGTCCCCTCTGGCGCCAACTGCAGCGTAAACTCATTCAACTCACCCACAAGATACAGTTGTAATTGCTTAGCGGCTTCTCGAAGTGCCTCCGTCTCCGCAACCTCCACATTTTCCGGTACAGTATCTGTTTCAAAATATACATTTTTAATACAACCGTCTTGCTCCGATATCCCAATCTTCCCTATGCTTGTCTCGTAATAATACATCGGCATGCGCTAACACCTTCCTCGCTTTCGATACTCCAACGGAGTTGTGCCCATCTGTTCTTTGAAGCATTTGTAGTAGCTGGATAAGCTCATAAAACCGCAGGACAATGCCGCTTGCACGATGCTCGTCTCCGTCTCGGTCAGCAATCTGGCTGATTGCTCAATTCTCAGTCTCATCCAATACTGTTTGGGGGAAGCATGAACATATCTTTGAAATAGGCTATTGAAGCTGCTCTGGCTAATTCCCAGCTCCTTCATCATATCTCGGATCGTTAGCAGGGTGCCGACATTTGATGCCATTAACTGTTTAGCACGTTCAACAAGTTCGCGCTCCGGCTCATAGACCAGCAGATCGGGTCTGCATTTCTTACAGGGACGAAAGCTTGCGACAACCGCCTCCTCTCGATGATTGAAGAACTGCACGTTTTCTCGCAGCGGTGTCTTGGCGCCGCAGGAAGGCTTGCAGTAGATCCCCGTTGTCCTCACCGCATAATAAAATGCTCCATCATACGCTTTATCGCATGTCACCACGGCGTTCCATTTTTCATCTACCGATAGAAATGTCACCGAACTCCCTCCCTTCGCTTGAATAGGACTGTTTCATCTATTGTAACCCCGATTCCTCCAACAATCTTCCTTAATCTTACGAAGTAATTCTTATGCCTTCACTCAGTAGCGAGATGAAACATTTCCTGTAATACTTCACCTCGATAGCACGAATGGATAAGGTGTAGATGTTAGTTCCAGCCAACCAGGTCTATTGAAGAGAACCTGATAGCATCACCTGAGATATATAAGTCAGAATAACTAATTATTATGTCTTAAGTAGGAGGAAATTAGCATTTCATATCGAACTATAGTGAAAACGGGTAGTATTTGGAAGGAGAGAATCAATTGAGCTTTATAAATAAACTCAAGTCCGGTGTAACAGAAGCCGGAAATAAAGCAAAGTTAGTCGTTGAGATTAACCGCTTAAAGATGCAAAACAACAATAAGAAAAGTGAAATCGATGAACAGTACCAGCAGATAGGCAAGTACGTGTATGAATCCAAACTGGATCATGAATGGCCTAACTTATCGACTGACGTTCTTCAGCCTCATATGGATCGAATTGCACAGCTTCAGTCCGAGATTGAAGCCAATCTGGAACAGATCGCTACATTATCGGATGAGAAGCCATGCAAAGCATGCGGTAAGACCGTCGCACTTGATGCCAAGTTCTGTCCGGACTGCGGCAACACGTTCGAAGCAGCCTCCAACGTATCTCTTCCATTAGATGGAGAAGAAGCAGATCCGCAAGACAACCAGTAGACTTGATAAGTACATCATCATATCCGAGGAGCGATGCAGCGTATGCAGCAATTTTCAAATGTTCTTAAGGAATTGAATAAATGGTTCCAATCATTTTCATGGTTTCAGCTCTTAAGCAAATATAATCTGTATATCTTATTTGGCGCACTTGGCATCCTTTTTTTAAGGGATCTACTCTATTGGATCCTCCCGCTCGGGAGCTATAGAACTCTGAATACGATCTTTATCACCATCCCACTCAGCGAAATTGCTTATCTAGCGTTTCTATTAGGAGTATGGATCACTTTAGCATCACGTCAAGTCAAGTACGTACCTTATGCGTTGTGGGGGAGGGCCTTTCTAATCTTGTTCCCTTTTACAGCTATATCATTATCCTCATTAATCAGTTGTGCAGTCTATGCCTTTCTAGGTTACGCACTATTCAGATATACCGCTTCCGAATATGCAGCGCATTGATAAGTCCTCTAAGCATCGTCGCAAACGATGCTTTTTGTATATCAAGATATGAGCGGCGTATCAGAACTTGCAGCCGTCTGCACAATGTAAAAAGGATGGCATCACGCCACCCCAATCTGAAATCTAAGAAAGCACAAACTTCAACTAATTGACTTCCAGAGAAAGATCATCAGTAAAAATTTGCCGCAGATGATGCTTCATATGTTCGACATAGTCCTGGATCAACCACTCCAGTGTGACCACATTTCCATCAGGCCACTGACAAGCACGAGACAAACTTGCTTCCGACAAATTGGAGAGTACACGAACAATAGATTGATTAAGACTCACCCAAAGCCCCAGCACATCTTCCAGAGGTGCATCCATGTAGTGTTGGGCTTCGACCCAGATATCTTGGTTATACGGAGTCATGAGCATCGGTTCCGCGTGATATTGATGTTGAATGAATCGGGTTAGATTGTTGACGGCCGAATCACATAGGTGACCTAGGATTTGAAGTCGTGACCATTTCCCTTCCGCGCGCGGTTGCACCATGTCATCGTGATGCAATAGTCGAAATCGTTGAGGAACAGTTTGCAGCAATCCCTCCAAGTTAGAGATCGTGTCCTTCATCATGAGTATCAACTCCTTTATGGCTACTTCACCTATGTTATATATTCCAGATGTATGGAGCATATGCCGAGTGTGCTGCTTCATTACTTGGAATGGATAACAGATGCTCTACGCCCACCGCGCCTTTGAAATGTTGTACTTAATACAACAATCCCCACCATAATCAAAGCCTAAGCAGGATTATGGTGTACGTAATACAACATTTGGCCCCACAAAGCTCAATTTAGTGCTCGAACCCCCTTAAATGTTGCACTTTATACAACAATTCAATCAAAATGACACTACCAAGCCCAAATTGTTGTACATTATACAACTTTCGAGCCTTTACCTCATAACAGACTTTAGTTAGCATCATTTAGAGGATATTGGAGAGTTAACGAAATACGCTAACATAGATGGAGGCTAGGAGTATAAGTATTGCTATCGTATAAAAAACATAGCCAAATATTCGAAGTGGACGAGGCATTGCTTTTAAATCAACTTTTTTTAATGGTCCTCCACCTTCAACATTTTGAATAGATTGAAGATTTTCATCGACGTAACCTTGTTCATTAGGGATTATGATTTCACTAGATTGTTGAGTTTCGTGCACATCTTTTTTATTCATCAGATCCACCTTGTTTCTATTCATTTCTCAATTATAGATTTATGTGGTGTAATTCAATTGTAATCCATTTAATTACAATATAGCCCAAAGGAGAGTAACGCAACAAGGGTACCTCTACCGATACGATGAGGAAAATGAGAAGTAGTGTTAGGTGCATTAATCGTTTCATACCACATTTGAGCTTAGTTACTCTAACTAATGCTGCTCCCTGCAGCTGTTGCTGTAACTGTTACTGTAGCTATATTAGCTGACTAAAGATGCTCCACACCCATTGAAATGTTGTACGAAATACAACATTCTCCACCATAATCACAGCCCAAGCGGGATTATGTTGTACGTAATACAACATTATGGTCCATAATGCTCAATTTAGTGCTCGAAGCCCCTTAAATATTGCACTTTATACAACAATCCACTCAAAATAACACTGCCGAGCCCAAATTGTTGTACATTGTACAACAATCCTCCCACCACTATCATCCTCAGCATCGCACACTAACTACATTCACTTAAAACTCGAACCAGAAACTACAAAAACACAAAAAAATGGCAGTCCCATTGACTGCCACCTCTTAATCCATAGCTATTCTACATTCACCAATAAACCAACCAATACTTCCCGTTACACCTTCTGCTTCTCACGCAGCGCACGCTGAATCTGACGATCCGCATCCTTCTTCGCCGCCGACTGACGCTTATCATACAGCTTCTTGCCTCGTCCCACACCGATCAGCAGCTTCGCATAACCGTTGCGAACATATATCTTCAGCGGCACAATCGTGAAGCCCTCCTGCTTTGTCACGCCAAGCAGCTTCATGATCTGCTGCTTATGCAGCAGCAGCTTGCGCGCACGCGTAGGATCCGTAGGATTCGACCGATTCCCCTCTTCAAATGGGCTGATGTGCAGGTTATGAACAAACATCTCCCCGTTCCGAATCGTGGCAAACGCATCTCCGATATTCGCTCTGCCTCTGCGCAGCGATTTGATCTCAGTGCCCGTCAGCACCATACCCGCTTCATACGTCTCCTCAATAAAATAATCGTGAGAAGCCTTCTTATTCTGCGCCAGCACCTTATTCTCGCTCTTCTTCGTCGCCATCTCTCAACCCTCCGACCGCCAACCCAGCTCACACTGCGTTGAACCATACATTAGACATATATTGTACCAAATACTAGGCACATCACTCAAGTACATATGCCAACAAGCGTGTACTTCCATCATCCTACCTGAGCTAAAGGGATAATACCCGAACACCATAACAACCCTAGACCATCTAATTTGGAAAAAGCGGCCCTCCTCTCGGAGAGCCGCGCTACACTACTTCTTTCAATGTTTTTTGCGGACAAACTTGGCGGTCTTGCTATTGGACTTCCCTTTTCGGCGAGCATGGCTCTCCGCCTGCTTCGCATGGCTGCGTGCTTCCGCAGCCTGCTCGCCGATGAAAATGCCGCTCTCGGACGTCGCCTTCCGTCCGCGCTTGCCTGCCCCGGTCGGACCATTGCTCCGACCGTGAGATCCACCGCGGCTCGGGCGGCCGCTATCGCCTTGACCGCCGCCGCGCCCATAACCGCCGCGCCCCGAGCCAAAGTCGAATGCGCGCGGCCCGCGGCCCGCTTCATGCTCGGCGTCCGAGATGAGGCGATCTACCCAATTCGCCTCATCACCTTTCGCCGCCGAGCCCTCGCCTTGCCCCGCCATGCGAATGCCGCCATTGCCCTTCGGCGGCTTCGCACCTTTGCGCGGCGCATACGGGCTCGCGTCGTCGCCATGCCCGCCGCGCCGTCCGCGCTTACCGCGTCCACCGCTGCCGCCGAAGCGGTCGCGGTACTCGCCCGCGTTCAGCCACTCTTCGCCGTTCGGCGCACCTTCGCGCGCGCCCATCGGCTCGTCCCCGCGGCCTACGCCGCCCGCTTGGTTCCGCTCCGTGTCCGCGCCGAACTGCGCGTACACGCGCGCGTCCTCGTCCGCAAGCGTCGCGGGCAGAGCCGCGCCCCGGCGGCGCTCCGCATCACTGCCGCGCCCGCGCTCACCTGCGCCGCGTCCCGCTCCGCGCCCATCACGCGCGCCGTTCCGCGCACCGCGACTATCGCCGCGACCTGCGCCTTGCGCATTGCCACCGCGTCCATCACGTGCACCGCGTCCGTCGCCAGGTCCCGCACCAGCACCGCTTCCGCCTGCCGCACCGCGCCCATCGCCACGTCCCGCACCAGCACCAGCACCAGTACCGCCTCCGCCTGCCGCGCGTCCATTGCCGCGGCCCTCATCGCGGCCTCGGACTCCGCGCTTATCGTTGCGCCCGCGTCCGTCTCGCCCCTCTTGGCGGCCGCGCTTCTTGCGTATCTCGAAGCCGAACTCCTTGCCGCCTAGCTCACCTTGACGCGGTGCGCTGCTTACCAGTTCGAAATCAATCGTATGGTCTTCCATATTGACCCGCGCCACGCGAATCCGCACTTCATCGCCGATCCGGAACATATTGGACGTCCGCTCGCCGAGCAGCATCATATACTGCTCGTGGAAATGGTAATAATCGTCCGACATATCCGCTAAACGGATCAAGCCTTCTACCGTGTTCTCCAATTCGATAAACATGCCGAAGCTTGTCACACTGCTAATAATGCCGTCGAATTCTTCGCCGACCTTATCCACCATGAATTCGGCTTTCTTCAACTGTACCGTATCGCGCTCCGCATCCACAGCGACGCGCTCACGCTCCGACGATTGCTTCGCAATATCCGGCATTCGCGCCTGCAGCTGCTCCAAGCGCTTCTCTGGCAGCACCCCGTTATAATCGATCACTTCTCGAATGACCCGATGAATGACCAAGTCTGGGTATCGGCGAATAGGAGAAGTGAAGTGAGAATAGAACTCCGCCGCCAATCCAAAGTGCCCCGTGCTCTCCGCATCATACTTCGCCTGCTTCATAGAGCGCAGCATCATCGTGCTGAGCACCGTTTGCTCGCGTGTACCCTCGATCTCTTCGAGCAAGAGCTGCAAGGCGCGCGGATGAACTGAATTGCCCGTTCCTCGTACCACATGACCGAAGTTCGCCGCGAACGTCACGAAGTTCATCAACTTCTCGCTGCTCGGCTCTTCATGTATACGGTACAAGAACGGCACGCGCAGCCAGTGAAAATGCTCCGCCACCGTCTCGTTCGCCGCGAGCATGAACTCCTCGATGATCTGCTCCGCGATAGAACGTTCACGCTTCACGATATCAATCGGCTTGCCGTCTTCATCCACAATAACCTTCGACTCCTCGAAGTCAAAGTCGATCGCGCCCCGCTTCATCCGCTTATCGCGCAGCTTCATCGCCAGCTCCTTCATCATCATGAAGCTGTCCACCAAGTACGCGTAACGCGCGGTTACTTCCGGATCTTCCTCCTGCACGATCTTACGAACATTGGTGTAAGTCATCCGTTCCACCGTACGAATCACACTCGAGAAGACGTCATGCTTCACCAACTTCGCCTTCTCATCGAACTCCATCTCGCATGACAAGGTTAACCGATCTACGCGAGGATGCAAGGAACAGATTCCGTTCGACAATCGATGCGGCAGCATCGGAATGACACGGTCCACCAGATAAACGCTGCAGCCCCTCGCATAAGCTTCACGATCCAGCGCTGAGCTTTCCTTTACATAATACCCGACATCCGCGATATGAACGCCCAGCTTGTAATGCCCATTCGGCAGCTTCTCCACATACACAGCATCATCCAAGTCCTTGGCATCTTCGCCGTCTATCGTTACAATGTTCATGCCGCGCAGGTCGCGGCGATTCTGGTTGGTAATCTCGGCTTCCGTGATTTCATCCGGCACGGCTTCCGCTTCCTGCATCACCTCATCCGAAAATGCCTCCGGCAGCTGATGCTTCCGAATGACCGACAGAATGTCTACGCCTGGATCATCCTTATGCCCCAGAATCTCGATAACTTCTCCTTCTGCCGCCGCTCTTCCTTCCGGATAGTTCACGATTCGTACGACAACCTTCTGTCCAGTTACCGCACCGTGAAATGATTCCTTCGGAATGAATATATCCCGGTTAATCCGCCGATCATCGGGCACAACGAATGCATACGACTCGACATTTTGAAATACACCGACGACCTGCTCCACAGCCCGCTTCACAATACGAACGACTTCGCCTTCCATGCGTGCGCCGTCACCCGCGCGGCTTGTTATTCGTCCAAGCACCGTGTCTCCATTCATCGCTGTCTTGAGATCATTCGCGTGTATATACACATCGGGATGTCCCGCTTCATCCGGAATCAAGAAAGCGAATCCCTTCGCATGCGCCTGCAGTCGACCGCGCACCACATTCATCCGTTCCGGTACACCATATCTGTCCGTACGGGAACGCAGGATGAAACCATCCTGCTCTAATTGATTCAATGTCTTCAATAATTGCTTGAACGCCGCAGCATCAGGCAGTCCAAAGTACTGCTCCAGCTCCTGATACGTCATCGGCTTATATGCTGTTTCACGCATAAAGTCCAATATCTGCTGTTCGGTAATCATCTATTCACCTCTCACCTAGCCATGCTTGGCCCATTGCATCAGTATACCAATATATTACCTAGTATACACTTTTTTAATTTCAAGCATCCGTGTGTTTACACAGACTTCAATAATAAGGCTTCTTACTGGAGCATTGAATTATTTCCTAAAATACAAGAAACCCTCTGTTCGCAAGAACAGAGGGTTCGTTATTCATGTTATTTCACTTGATTATATATTGCTACGACCATCGACAGGATGAAGAATCCAGCTGCCAATACAATCGTTGTACGCTGCAGGACCAGATCCATACCACGTGCCTTCTTCTTTCCGAACAAATGTTCAGCACCGCCGGAGATGGCACCTGACAGACCAGCGCTCTTACCCTTCTGCAAGAGTACCACACTGATTAATCCAATCGAGAAGATAACAAGCAATATTTCCAGAAATACTTCCATTCTTCCACCTCCTAAAGGTTAGCTCGAACAAGTCGAAAATAAACTGTTTAAAAACAGCATTATCAGTATAACACAGTTATAAGATTGGTACAAGCAATTCACCTTGCCCAAGTCTGCTGTTGACTATTCTTCTGCGCCTTGCTCCACCAAGCGAAGAGCATTGTGGCGAAGCGGTCCTACATATTGGTTCAACGGGAAGGAATGACGAATAGCTTCCGTGATGAAGCGTTTAGCCGTGCGAACGCTCGTAGGAACATCGTTGCCCTTCGCAATCTCAGCCAATATGGCGGATGAGTATGTACATCCTGCGCCATGTGTATACGTAGTCGTGATCAAGTCTGCCTCCAGAATCTCGAACTCGCGACCATCATACAGGACATCAACCGAAGTTGGCAGTCCGATCTTGGAACCACCCTTTACGAGTACATATTTAGCGCCAAGCTCATGAATGCGCGCAGCTGCTTCTTTCATATCATCAAGTGTACGCACTGGACCTGTTCCAGCCAATTGAGAAGCTTCGAATAAGTTAGGCGTAACTACTGTGGATTTCGGTACGAGTATGTCGCGCAGCGCTTCATTTGTCTCTGGATGAAGGGCTTCATCTTGTCCTTTGCACACCATTACAGGGTCTACGACAACATTCGTGATGCCATGCTTCTCAATTGTGTGTGCTGCCAGCTCAATGATATCAACAGCACCGAGCATCCCCGTCTTCATGCCATCGATACCGATGGACAGAATCGTCTTCAACTGCTCCTTAACTGTCGACAATGCAATTGGATATACGCCGTGCGCCCATTGATTGTCAGGGTCCATCGTAACAACTGTCGTCAAGGCAGTCATACCGTATACACCGCGTTCTTGGAATGTTTTAAGATCGGCTTGTATACCTGCGCCGCCGCTGGAATCAGAACCTGCTAAAGTGAGTACTTTCTTAATCGGTTTCATTTATTTTATTGCTCCCCTTCAACTGTAAGCTTAACATTACTATTATAACCGAACATGACAGTGAATTCTGACACACCCACATGATTTCTCAATGTATCAGGTCTTGAGTCAACTAGCAAGTATTGTTTCCGTTCAGCAAAAACCCTCTCATGTCCTTC
Organism: Paenibacillus sp. EB106-04-04-XG159; assembly: GCF_058791835.1. Classification (NCBI taxonomy): domain Bacteria; kingdom Bacillati; phylum Bacillota; class Bacilli; order Caryophanales; family Paenibacillaceae; genus Paenibacillus; species Paenibacillus sp. EB106-04-04-XG159. The sequence continues at coordinate 197,687 of NZ_JBYTDY010000010.1, forward strand.
AAAGGATTCCAATACCTTATGAAGTCATATGAAAGGGTTATGTTTATCAGACTAATTATTGTTCTTCAATATGAATGCTACCCATCTCTGAACGCACTTTAATCACTTGATCGCTCTTGCGCTTGGATTCTGGAGCCGTTATATCACCCAGCTCAACCTTCAGATCATAGCTGCCCTCGAACTCTGGAGCTACTCTGATTTCTACGCTTCCCATGCTGCTGTCAGCTGTGATGTTATGCGCTTTCGCTTGCTCAATATACACGCTGCCTGCTTCAGACGATACATCAACAGTTTGGAGTGTGTTTCGCATATCCACTTCTCCCATTGAGGTCTCTACTGTCAATGGCGCATCCACAGCATCGGTTACGACTCGCCCCATCGCTGCATCCAATTCAGCGTAGTTAGCGACGACATTACGCACTTCCATCTGTCCCATATCGCAATCGGCCTTCATCCGATCGTATCGGCCGCCGTCAATCTCAAACGAGCCCATCGCTAGGTCAGCTTCCAATCTCTTAAGTACAAAGTCCTTATCGGCATGAATCACAATCTCGTGCTTATGATGCTGCCAGCCCACATTGAATAACTGTATGAACTCCCATGCTTGTCGTTCATAGTCGTAATTCAATTGAAGCTCGCCGCCCTTGATCTCCGCTTGAGCGATTCGATCGATTACATCCTTCGTAGCTTCACCCTTTACTTCAATCCAGCTTTCATTATCCAATACCCACTTGATACTAACGTCGCCCATATCAGCATTGACCTTCAAGCTGGCGAGCTGCTCCTTATCGAATTCAAACTTGTTCTCATATCTATAGAGCTGATAGCGCTCTTTGTTGCTTATTTCACCATTACTTGAAGTTGAGCCATTGTACTCTTCCAACGCCTCTCCCCTCGCGCTTTGGGGGAGCAGCGGATTAATTCCATAGATGAACAAGCCAGCAATACCAAGAAGGATACAGCATACGCCGAGAATATTAAACCACGTTCGTTTCATTTAAATCCCCCCCTTTACGGTATTAACGATCCATCTTGCATAACCCAAGTTGAGCTTGCCGTACAGCTTCACGATCCACAACATGAACTGACTGAAGAAGATGCCAAGTCCAAACGTGATCAATACCATGCTAAGTTCTCCAGCAAAGAACGGTCCGCCAAGCAGCAATTTAACGGCATAAATAATTGGCATCAGCAATAAAATAGCTGCTACTGCAACCAACGACACAACCACACCCCAAAAGGCTATAAGAAGCGGCACCAGAATGAGGCTTGCGAATCCAATTCCAATCAGGCCAAATATTCTAGCTGACCAGCTTGATTTCTGCGGATACGGCTCATACGGCGGATAAGGAGGCTGACCTGGATAAGCCTGCTGTCCTTGGTATGGACCTTGACCTTGATATGGCGGCGACTGATGTCTATCTCCCCTGTACGCATAGGGATCGTGCTGCGGAGGATACTGCGGCGGCAGCCCCTGCATTCCAGGGTTCATAGCATATCCCCCATACGAAGGCTGTTCATTGCGCGCCCCATCTCCGAGCAATTCCTCTGCGAGTTCCTCCGGTACTCCAAGCTCCTTAGCAATCTCTTCTTCTGTCTTTCCCAACTGCTTCCCGAATTCAAAGTGTGCATCATACTCTTCTAATATCTCAACACGCTCCTTCTCCGGCAGCGGGCGCAGTTCATATTGAAGTCTGATCATGAATTCACGTTTATTCATCTCGTTCACCCCTATCTCCCTTCACATGCTCTGTAAGATCATCTGTATCATCATCAGCCGAGGTACTATCAAGCAGCGTGCCAACCCCGTCAACAAAGCTCTTCCATTCCGCAACGAGCTGATTCATATACTCTTTACCCTCAATGGTTAATTTGTAATACTTACGCGGCGGTCCTTCGGTCGATTCTTGCAGGTACGTTGTACAATGTCCATCTACCACCATACGACGCAGCACCGGGTATAACGCCCCTTCGGCCACATCAACGTGCTTTGATATTTGCTGGGCGAGCTCGAAGCCGTAACGATCTCGTTGATTAATGAGAACCATCACGCACAAACCGAGTACACCTTTCTTGAATTGAATGATTTCTTTCATCTTGCGTTCACCTCCAACATCACATCTCATGTGAGTTGCTATATTCAGTATTGTTTATTGTGTAGTAGCTAATTACAGTATATGGTACGGTATTGAACAATGCAAGGTACTGAACGTAAAACTAGTCTTAGGTCCAGTCGCTCTTCCGTCTCGCGACATAACAAAGGCGATCATCCTCGGACGATCGCCTTCTACTGGTGGATAGGCTTCAAGCTCGTACACGTTTAGCTTCATTCTCTTCATAAGCAACCCATTCCTCGCGGAGAATGCCCATACGAATGGAATCATAATATTGTCCATCGTAATACCGGCATTTACGAAGCCTTGCCTCGAGCATCATTCCGAGCTTCTCCCCCACCTTCATCATGCGGATGTTGCCAGACCATGTCGTGAATCCGACTCTAACCAGCGGCTTCGTCTCAAACAGACGTCGAGTCCACATCCGCAGCACACGCGTTCCGTAACCTCCACTCCAATAGACTGGATCATAGATGACGATCCCCATCTCCAACCATAGCGAGGGCTCATGCTCCCAGTACCAACTGACAATTCCGACTGTCCGACCATTGATCTCAATAAGCCAGTAATCGTCTCGATCTATGTAGCGATCCTTCTTCTCTAGCATCTGCTCATAAGTCATTCTCTCCAATGAATAATATGGCGCATCCCATCGCTTCCATTCCGGTGACTCTTCCTTGTACACGAGTTCCCACAGCTCATATAAATCTTCTTCCTTCACTGGTCGAATTCGTATTTCGCCATCACACAGAGACATTACGAGTACCTCCTTAGCATGATACAATTCAACTTTTCCAGTTACATTCATTACTCGTACATTAGCTCTATTACATGTTATTGTTGATCTCCATAACACAACCTTAAGAAATATCTGGCTGCTGCGTCAATGTAAAGAACGACTATAACGAAACTCCATTCAATGCGTTGACGTGAAGGATTGGGTGGACAGGCAACACATAAGGAAGCTAACGCCGCGAGAGTGATCGTCTGATCCAGTTGGGGATCTATATGAGCAATAGGACTTTAAGTGATTCTGCAGCTTATATTTTCTGGTAAAATGTAATGTAGTTGTACATTTCCCATTGCAAAAAGGGGGGGGGGGGACAAAATGTCAAATTTCAAGAAGCCAATCTTTATTATTGCAGGTATATTAATCATTAGTATAATAGGAATTTTTCTTTATCATTCAAATAATGCACGGACGACTTTTTCATTTAACGATTTACTTCGGGAGCATTTTAAGGAAAAAGAAATGGAGTCTATTTTTATACAAAAGTTCATGTCAGCAGACAGCAAAGACTATAGTGATATTCGCTTTACCGATAAAAAAGACATAGAGTTCGTCATAAAATCACTTCCTGAAATCCAAGTAAAGAGTGATTCTTCTTTACTTGGTTTTCCTGAATATCCAAACTATCAACTTAATTTTATAGGGAAAAACGGAAAGCTATTTTGGGCTTTTATTATTTCCAGTGAGGATATCTTAATGCATGATTACGAAACAAATGATAATTATTCATACAAAATTACAAATGAATTCAGGCTTGATAAGTTAGAATTTCTCGATCCATTTTTAGTTAAGCTGAAGTGATAATAGGAAAAGAACAGTAAGAAACAACACAAAGTCATCTCTTACTGTCCTACCTGAAAATTATTGATCAGTAACCCAATCACCACCGCGATAATAGGAATATTGTTGCACGTTATACAACATTATGCCCTCAATCCCCCTCATTTCATGGTTAATTGCTAGACATTGTTGTATTCTGTACAACAATACTGTGGAATTAGGTCATTTGCAGCTCATATTGTTGCACTTTATACAACAATCCTGATCACCTTGAGCTCCTTCGTACTGTACATCATCTATCATCCACCTAATGCACACATAAAAAGAGCCCACATCCGCTCTGGGTAGGATGTGGGCTCTTGCTATTGGCTAGGCCAATTATTTTTTCAAGTTGTAGAAGGATTTCAAGCCTTCATAACGGGATACGCCGCCGAGCTCGTCTTCGATGCGAAGCAATTGGTTGTACTTCGCAACGCGGTCTGTACGGGAAGGAGCACCTGTTTTGATTTGGCCAGCGTTAGTTGCAACTGCGATGTCAGCGATTGTGCTATCTTCGGACTCACCGGAACGGTGGGAGATAACCGCAGTGTAGCCTGCGCGTTTTGCCATTTCGATTGCATCGAATGTTTCAGTAAGTGTACCGATTTGGTTAACTTTAACCAAGATGGAGTTACCGATTCCTTTTTCGATACCAGTAGCAAGACGCTCGGTGTTTGTAACGAAGAGGTCGTCACCAACCAATTGAACTTTGTCGCCCAATTTTTCAGTGAGCAATTTCCAGCCATCCCAGTCATCTTCAGACATACCGTCTTCGATTGTGATGATTGGATATTTTTCAACCCAAGAAGCAAGAAGATCAACATACTCAGCGGATGTATAGGATTTACCTTCACCAGCAAGAGTATATTTACCGTCTTTGTAGAACTCAGTGGAAGCAACGTCCATACCCAAGAATACGTCTACGCCTGGCTTGTAACCAGCTTTTTCGATTGCTTCGATGATTGTTGTGATTGCTTCTTCGTTGGAAGACAGGTTAGGAGCGAAGCCGCCTTCGTCACCTACAGCTGTATTCAAGCCTTTGGATTGCAATACGGATTTCAAGTTATGGAAGATCTCAGCGCCCATGCGAAGTGCTTCTTTGAAGCTTGGAGCACCTACAGGAAGTACCATGAACTCTTGTACGTCGATGTTGTTGTCAGCATGCTCGCCGCCGTTGATGATGTTCATCATTGGAACTGGCAATTGCTTAGCGTTGAATCCGCCAAGGTAAGTGTAAAGAGGCACATCAAGAGCATGTGCAGCAGCGCGAGCTACAGCCATGGATACAGCTAGGATTGCGTTAGCGCCCAATTTAGCTTTGTTAGGTGTTCCGTCCAATTCGATCATCAAACGGTCGATAGCTACTTGATCAAGAGCATCCATACCAATTACTTCTGGAGCGATGATGTCGTTAACGTTAGCTACAGCTTTCTCAGTACCTTTACCCATGTAACGGCCTTTGTCGCCATCGCGAAGCTCAACTGCTTCGTGAGCGCCTGTGGAAGCACCGGAAGGTACGATTGCACGGCCAAAGCCGCCGGATTCCAATTTAACTTCAACTTCTACTGTAGGGTTACCGCGAGAGTCAAGTACTTCGCGAGCGTATACGTCCATAATCATTGTCATAATCGTTCAGTCTCCTTTAATGTCATGAATTAGCTTTATTGTAGCATACCGCAAAATGGTTCGCCCATTCATCGGCATGTTCATTCGTTCGTGCTCGAGCTGCTGTCTTACTTCTTAATCATCGATTCGCCAGTCATCTCAACAGGCTTAGGCAGCTGCATAAAGTCAAGGATCGTTGGCGCGATATCCGCCAAGATTCCGCCTTCACGCAGTTGTACATTAGCGTCTGTTACGATAAAAGGTACTGGGTTCGTCGTATGCGCAGTAAATGGACGACCTTGCTCGTCAAATACCATATCCGCATTGCCGTGATCCGCTGTAATCAAGCAGACGCCGCCTTTAGCCAATACAGCTTCAACTACTTTACCCATACATTCGTCTGTCACTTCAACAGCCTTGACCGTTGGCTCCAACATACCGGAGTGACCAACCATATCAGGGTTAGCGAAGTTCAGGATGATAGTATCGAACTGATCGGAATTGATCTCGTTCACAGCTGCTTCAGCAACTTCGTACGCGCTCATCTCAGGCTGCAAGTCGTATGTTGCCACTTTAGGAGAAGGAATCAGAACTCGCTTCTCGCCAGGAAGTTCAACATCGCGACCGCCGCTGAAGAAGAACGTAACGTGCGGGTACTTTTCCGTTTCCGCGATACGAAGCTGTTTCTTGCCGTGCTGCACAAGTACTTCACCAAGCGTATTGTCCAATTCTTTCGGCTTGTAGGCTACATATCCACCGACTGTCTCAGCGAAGAGCGTCAAGCAGACGAAGTACAAGTTCTTAGGGAGCTTCTCGCCGCGATCGAATCCTTGGAAATCTTGGTTCGTGAACACGTTCGACAATTGGATCGCACGGTCAGGACGGAAGTTCAAGAAGGTGATCGAATCGCCGTCTTGAATCAAGCCGACCGGCTGATCGTTTTCGTCAACGATAACCGTAGGCATTACGAACTCATCGTAAACGGATTGCTCATAGGATTTCGTGATCGCTTCGATTGGATCGCGATATTTAGGGCCGTCGCCGTATACCATCGCACGGTACGACTTCTCAACGCGCTCCCAACGCTTGTCGCGGTCCATCGCATAGTAACGGCCTTGAACCGTTGCGATCTTACCTACGCCAAGCTCTTTAATCTTCGCTTGCAGTGTCTCGATGTATCCGCGGGAGCTGTCTGGAGCAACGTCGCGTCCATCCAGGAACGCGTGCACGTAAACTTCAGTCAAGCCTTCCTTCTTGCAGAGCTCGAGCATCGCAAGTGTATGGTTGATATGGCTGTGTACGCCGCCATCAGACAACAAGCCGTAGATGTGCAGGGCTTTGTTATTGTCTTTTGCGTTCTTCACAGCGCCATGCAATGTTTCGTTCTCGAAGAAATCGCCTTCGCGAATCGACTTCGTGATACGAGTCAAGTCTTGATATACGACGCGACCTGCGCCGATATTCAAGTGTCCAACCTCGGAGTTGCCCATTTGACCTTCTGGAAGTCCAACGGCTTCGCCGCAAGCTGTCAATGTCGTATGCGGAAACATGCTCATGTATTTGTCATAGTTCGGTTTCTTCGCATGTGCGACTGCGTTGCCGTTAGCTGTGTCGCGCAGACCGAAACCGTCCATGATAATAAGTGCTACCGGTCTTGGAGTAGACATCTTATTTCGCTCCTTCCACAAGAGCGATGTAGGATGCTGGCTGCAAGCTTGCGCCGCCTACCAAAGCTCCGTCGATATCGCTTTCCGCCATATACTCGCGGACGTTCTCAGGTTTAACACTGCCGCCGTACTGAATACGAACAGCTTGTGCTACTTCATCATTGTACAGATCACGAACTACGCTGCGGATGTAGCTGCAAGCTTCATTCGCATCTTTAGCGGAAGAAGATTTGCCAGTACCGATTGCCCAGATTGGCTCATAAGCAATGACAACTTCTTTCGCTTGTTCAGCAGATACGCCTTGGAAAGCGCCAACTGTTTGTACTTTGCAAACGTCGTTCGTCTTGCCGGATTCACGCTCTTCGAGCGACTCACCCACGCAAACGATAGGTGTCAGACCGTGACGGAATGATGCATGAACTTTCTTGTTCACGATCTCGTCCGTTTCACAGAAGTAAGCGCGACGCTCGGAATGTCCGATGATCACATAGTCAACGCCGAGATCCTTCAGCATAACGCCGCTGATCTCACCTGTGAATGCGCCGTTATCTTCGAAGTGCAGGTTTTGAGCGCCAATCTTAATGGACGTGCCTTTAACCGCTTCGACCAATGCCGGCAGATTCGTGAATGGGGAGCAGATTACGCTCTCTACGCCTTCAACTTCTGCTTTGCCTTTAACGTCAGCAACAAATGCCACAGCCTCAGGCACCGTCTTGAACATCTTCCAGTTACCTGCGATGATCGGTTTTCTCACTTGTTTCACTCCTCATTCAGAAGGCAGCCCGAGAGCTGCCGCCTGTTTACTCAATTACTTATCGTTCAATGCTACAACGCCTGGCAATACTTTGCCTTCCATGAATTCCAAGGAAGCGCCGCCGCCTGTAGAGATATGGTTCATCTTGTCTTTCAATTGGAACTTCTCAACTGCAGCCGCGGAGTCGCCGCCGCCGATGATTGTGTAGCCGTTCGTTTCCGCACAAGCTTCAGCCACTGCGCGAGTACCGTGGGAGAATGGATCAATCTCGAATACACCCATTGGTCCGTTCCATACAACCAGCTTGGAGTTCTTAATTACATCAGCATAGATCTCACGAGTCTTCGGTCCGATGTCGATACCTTCCCAACCAGCAGGAATACCTTCTTCAACATTAATAATCTTTGTATTCGCGGAAGCGCTGAAATCGTCAGCAGTGACAATGTCAACTGGGAGGTACAGGTTCTTGCCGAGTTCTTTCGCTTTCTCCATGAATCCGAGAGATTCTTGCAGCTTCGACTCATCCAACAAGGAGTCTCCGATCTCATAGCCTTGAGCCTTGAAGAAAGTATAAGCCAATCCGCCGCCGATAACCACGTTGTCAGCGATTTCGAGCATCTTATTGATAACATCGATCTTATCTTTAACCTTGGAACCACCCACGATTGCTGTGAATGGACGCTCTGGATTGGATAGAGCTTTGCCCAATACGCTAAGTTCTTTCTCCATCAAGAGACCTGCTACTGCAGGGATATGATGAGCAATGCCCTCTGTAGAAGAGTGCGCGCGGTGAGCTGCACCAAATGCATCGTTCACGAACAAGTCAGCTAGTTCTGCGAATTGCTTCGCCAATTCCACATCGTTCTTCTCTTCTCCCTTGTGGAAACGAACGTTTTCGAGTACAACAACGTCACCATTGTTCATCTCAGCGATCGCAGCTTTCACATTCTCACCGATGGACTCGTCCAGCTTCTTCACCGGCTTGCCAAGCAGTTCGCTCAGACGAGCTGCCGCAGGCGTCAAACGCATAGAATCTACAACTTCACCTTTTGGACGGCCCATATGGCTCGCCAGTATCACTTTCGCGCCTTGTTCGATCAAGTGCTTGATCGTAGGCAGTGTTTCTTGGATCCGTGTGTCATCTGTAATCTTGCCATTTTCGAGCGGCACATTAAAATCAACCCGTACAAATACGCGCTTACCGTTTACATTCACATCACGTACACTCTTCTTGTTCATCTCCATGTTCCTCCTATCGAATCCTGATAATCGGTTATTGATCTTGTATGGTTTATATCTGTTTCTATGCAATGGTTGATGGAATCATCATCTATATATATAGGGTGTTCGGTTCTAAAGATGGTTATATATCTGTAAGAGACTTGGTTTATATACTTCTACCAATAAGGAAATGGGAAGTGTCTTCACCAAGCCAACTCGTGTTCAATATTACATATATAAATAAAGCCTATATGGAATAAAAGAGGGGACCCTCACGGGTTTCTCCGGCGGTGTCCCCTCTTTGATTGTTTAAGCTATGATATTACAGGCCTTTAGCTGCGATGAAAGCTGCCAAGTCAACAACGCGGTTGGAGTAGCCCCACTCGTTGTCGTACCAGGAAACTACTTTCAGCATGTTGTCGCCTACAACCATAGTGCACAAGGAATCGATTGTAGAAGATGCTGGGTCACCGTTGTAGTCACGGGATACAAGCGGCAATTCGGAGTAGTTCATGATACCTTTCAAAGCTCCGTTAGCTGCTTCTTTAAGAGCTGCGTTAACTTCGTCAACTGTAACGTTTTGTTTCAGTTCAACAACGAGGTCAGTTACGGAAACGTTAGGTGTAGGTACGCGCATAGACATACCGTTCAACAAGCCTTTCAGTTCTGGAAGAACCAAACCTACTGCTTTAGCTGCACCAGTTGTGGAAGGAATGATGCTTTCAGCTGCTGCACGAGCACGGCGAAGGTCCTTATGCGGCAGGTCAAGTACGCTTTGGTCGTTAGTGTAGGAGTGAACAGTTGTCATCATACCTTTAACGATACCGAACTTGTCGTTGATTACTTTAGCGAATGGCGCCAAGCAGTTTGTTGTGCAAGATGCATTGGAAATGATGTTGTGGTTAGCAGCATCATATTTATCTTCGTTAACGCCCATAACGATTGTGATATCTTCGTTAGAAGCTGGCGCGGAGATGATAACTTTCTTAACTGTGTCGCGCATATGAAGTTGTGCTTTTTCTTTCGCTGTGAAGATACCTGTGGATTCAACAACGATTTCTACGCCTACAGAACCCCAAGGAAGGTTTTCTGGGTTGCGCTCAGCGAATACTTTAACTTCTTTACCGTTAACAATCAAAGCGCCTTCTTTAGCTTCTACAGTTGCATCAAGAGTGCCTTGAGTTGTGTCATATTTCAACAGGTGAGCGAGCGTCTTAACGTCTGTAAGATCGTTAATTGCTACGATTTCTACCTCAGAGTTGTTCAATGCTGCACGGAATACGTTACGACCGATACGTCCAAAACCGTTAATACCAACTTTAACCATTGATGATTCCTCCCATTTCCTTGTGTTTGAAATGTTATTTATTGCTCAAGACGGCTTGTAGGCACGTCGAGACCACTTAGTCTGGCAATCTCATTCGCTGCGGCTTCGTCTGTCACGAGTATGCTCTCATGACCAGCCTTCAATACAGCGGTGATGGATTCTGCCTTGCTCTTACCGCCTGCAACGGCGATCACGACCTCTGTGCGGGATATGTCTTCTAGACGCAATCCCAATGTGAGCATCGTATGTACAACATGCCCGTCACGGTCAAAATAATAACCGAATGCTTCGGCCACTGCGCCTTCACTCTTTAAGGAGTCGATCGTATTCGAATCGACCTTGCGACGTCTCGCCATAATAAGCGCGTCGCCAATGCCGTGAATGACGATTCTGGCTTCGCGAATGACACGCAACAGCTCTTGAATGTTAGGCTCTTGCTTCAGCGATTGATACGCATCTTCGCTTATCAGATCCGGCACATGCAGCAATCGATACTGTGCGCCGTATCGCTTCGCCATCATAGAAGCAATCGTGTTCGCTTGATATTCCAAGCTCTCACCTAAACCGCCTCTTGCAGGTACGAACCAATTCCCCTTATGGGGTGCTGAGTTCGTTAGTTGATCTGCTACAGCGGCCAATGTGGATCCGCCGGTTACAGCAATTACATCATCTTTGCTTATGCACCGAATGAGGACATTGCATGCTGCTCCGCCCAATTCTTGCTTGACTGCCGGGGTGAGGTCGGAATCGCCGGGAACGACGATGACTTGCTTCAACCCATAGGCCTCGCGAATAGCCTCTTCCAGGTGACGCGTACCAAGCAATTCCCGCATGAGCGGTTCAAGCTGCAAGACAAGCTTGCGTCCTTCCTCGCTGATACGCATACCGGCGGTCTCTGTCTCGATGAGACCTTGCGCTTTCAGCAAGTCGGTTTCGGCCCGCAATACTCTCTCTGTCATCTGTAAGGATGCAGCCAATGTTCGACGACCAATCATATCTGACATCATGATCTGGTACAGAATTGTATAGCGTTTCTTTAACAGTTCCAATAGGTCGGGCAGCAGACGTTTATTTATCTCTAACCATTCACGCAATTCTCTCCACTCCTGCACTCCCAGAAACTGTGTAGATGATGACTGGACTCAAAATGTCCCTCTGTCACATTTTATGTCCCACCACTATTCTACCTAAATTTCCTTCAAGTTGCAAGTATCCCGCATCTAGAATGGGCTATTAGCTCCAAACTTATTCATCCCTGCTGCAACAAGGGATTCCAGGGTTATCCCGCTGGCATGTGGAATGTGCATACCCACCCTTAACTTGTGAAAATTTAATGAAGGAAGCAGGCGCATGTCGGAGGAAATCCATCCGTATGGTTTGCCTATCACCGATAATCAAGATTAACCGTGATTAGTCATGATTAACCGAAATTGACATCACCGTGTAAGAAGCATAGACTTAGAATATAAATGAATGACTGTCAGTCATTTTTGAGGGGGAACTGTTTATTGAAACCTAAACAAGAAGTGAAACGAGAAGCGCTGCTTCAAGCATCCCTGTCGCTCATTATGGAAAGAGGGTTTCAACAAACGTCTGTCAGCGGTATCGTCAAACGCGCGGGATTAGCGCAAGGGACATTCTATCTCTATTTCCCAACAAAGAATGATCTCGTTCCCGCCATAGCAGACCATATCCTGCAGCAGCTGCTCAGCCGCATCCAGCAAGACACTGCTGGGTTATCCAAGTTGTCGGACAAGCTGCGTGCGGTTATAAATGCAACCTTTGAGATGAACGCGGTCTTTAAGGAAGTTATCTTGCTGTGCTATTCCGGACTCGCTTATCATCATTCCTTCCCACGATGGGAGGAGATCTATGAACCGTACTACACCTGGTTCCGAGAACAAGTTCAGCAAGCGTTGGACCAAGGGGAAATTGAAGTAAACTACCCTATTCCTTATATGGTGCGCATGCTCATCAACATGGTAGAGGTTTCGGCAGAGACTGCACATTTTGTAGACATCCCTCAAGGTAAATCAAAAGAGGACATTAACATCATTAAGGAAACACTGCTGCAAGCAATGGAACGTTCGTTAGGCGTGATTCGAACCGTATAAGTTTATCGTTTTTAATCTTCATCCGCTGCAGACTAGTGAAACAACATGAATGGAGGAAGATGATTTTGGCTTGGATTCTAGTTCTTATAGCCGCAGCGCTTGAGATTGTATGGGCAACAGGGCTAAAGTACGCTTCAACACCCATGGAATGGGTTGGAATATTCGCATTGATCACCATCAGCTATGTCTTGCTGATTCAGACTTATAAGAAGCTGCCTGTCGCGATCGCGTACACGGTGTTCGTCGGGATTGGTACGATAGGCACCTATGTTATGGGTGTCATGCTCGGGGAGCCTTATTCCCTACCTCAGATCGCTTTCTTGATTCTTCTGCTTATCGGCATCATTGGCATGAAGCTGTCAACAAAGGATAAGGAGGAAGCTTAATTATGGAATGGTTCTTATTAATTCTCGCAGGTCTTGAAGAAATCATATCCGTTATCGCCATGAAATATATAGATGGATTCAAGAGAAAGACGCCGTTGATCGTGATGACTCTGGGTCTTGTTCTATCCTTCTTCTGCCTTACGCAGGCCATGCTGGTTATTCCTGCAGGCGTCGCTTATGCGGTATGGGCTGGAGTCGGTGCAGTCGGCATTACATTAGTAAGCATGTTCTGGTTCAAGGAGAAATACAACCGCACTCAGATCATGTTTCTGCTCTGTATCGTAACGGGCATTATCGGACTCAAGTTAACGACATAAAGAATACACTTCATTAATGGCATCCTTCCATAAAAAGTTAACGGTTGCACTTTTAGCATGATTCCACTATAATTAAAAATGCATCATTTTTGTAAGAAGGATGTTGTAAGCGCCCGTGGTCCAATGGATATGACGTAGGCCTCCGGAGCCTGAGATCAAGGTTCGATTCCTTGCGGGCGCGCCATACCATTCTCGTTGATGCCTGATAATGAAGTTAACGTATGAATATTGAAGGCTACTATGATCGAAAGCATCTCGATCCTCTCCTCACGCATAGGGAGAAGATTAGAGGTGTTTTTTTCATTTTTAAGGACAAACTAGAGTTTGACTATCTTTGACTTTTACCTTCATTTTCGTTATTATAGGATTATGGCTCTTAGAGGAAATGTTTCTAATGTTCAACCGTTTAAGGGTCACATTAATGGTTTATATTGAAGCTGAGGAGGGGTATTCGTGAGTGTAATACCTATGGTTGTCGAACAGACGAATCGCGGCGAACGTGCCTACGATATTTATTCTCGTCTATTAAAGGATCGCATCATCTTCTTGGGAACACCGGTCAACGATGTAGTAGCTAACTCCATCATTGCTCAGCTTCTGTTCTTAGCAGCAGATGACCCGGAGAAGGACATTCATCTTTACATTAACAGCCCTGGCGGCTCAATTACAGCGGGCATGGCGATATTCGATACGATGCAGCACATTAAACCAGACGTTTCTACGATCTGTGTCGGTATGGCTGCTTCGATGGGCGCGTTCCTGCTGAATGCCGGCGCGAAGGGCAAGCGTTTCGCGCTGCCTAACAGCGAAGTTATGATTCATCAGCCGCTTGGCGGAGCAGAAGGTCAAGCAAGCGACATCGAGATTCGCGCTCGCCGCATCCTGAAGATGCGCGATAAGTTGAACCAGATCTTGTCCGAGCGCACAGGTCAGCCGTTGGAGCGTATTGAGAAAGATACAGACCGCGACAACTTTATGACAGCATATGAAGCGCAAGCCTATGGTCTTGTTGATAAAGTGCTGGAAAAGACGATGCAGATTTAGTTAGCTTGATATGATCCCTCTTAAGTGTATAGTTTGGAATTAACTCCAAACCGTTATACTCAGGAGGGATTTTTCATAGCAGCGGCTCCCCCTAGTTAACACAAGGGTTGTCCCTAAGTCATTTTCATGACTTTAGGGACAACCCTTTGCTTTTTCGTCATTCAGTTATTGCGCATAATCCCCAGAATAATTGACTAAGGACACGTCCTGCACGCCTTCTATTTTACTAAGCTCATTTACAAATGCCGTATTATCATCCCGAAGCCGTACCTCCACCGTCATCTCAGTGAATTGCAGGACTAACAATTAATGTTGTACGGAATACAACAATACTTACAATGATCCACGATAATAGGAATATTGTTGTACGTTATACAACAAAATACCCTCAATCCCCTCATCTCATGCTTAATTGCTAGACATTGTTGTATTCTGTACAACAATACGATGGGATTAGATCATGAACAGCTCATTATGTTGTACTTGATACAACATTGTTGATCAAACATAACCAATACAAAAAAAAAGGACCGCATCGTTTCACGAGACGATGCGGTCAATATATGTTCTAGGGGTAAACTGTAAACCATGAGAAAGATAAAACGGATCCCTTGATCATCGGATCAAATCCCACTACTCAAGGATATGAACTAGCGCGGCAACCCTCCCTTGAAAATCGTCATCTGTCATTCGGTCCACTATTAGAATAACGCCCTTACATTAAATCAAACTGAATTGAACCTTAAAATTTCATAAAGACTGACAAGCTATAAGTAGCAAAAAACAAAAATCCCTTGTCCAGAACCTCATGACCAGGCTCTAAGCAAGGGATTATTTATTCGCTTCACGTATGATTAAGGCTTAACGTCCGCTCTTCAACTCGGTCCAGAGACGGTCGTACAATTGAATCTTGTCACCTACGTCAAGGAGCCACTCCGTGCGGGAGAGCTCTTCCTCAGACAAGTTAATCATTGTGTTGCTATTGTATTTTTCACTTTGATACTTCTTCGCTTCCGTTACAGGGTTGCTGTATCCGATCGCTTCGTAGTTCTTCGCGCTGTTCTCTGGGTCCAGCATGAAATTGATGAACTTCTCAGCAAGGTCTTTGTTCTTCGCGCCCTTTGGAATCGCGTAGTTGTCCGACCAGATCGTAGCGCCCTCTTTAGGCACAACGAACTTCACATCTGGATTCTCAGCAGCGATAAATGCCGCATCACCGGACCACACAGTGCCGATCCAGCCCTCTTCCTGCATCATCTTCTGCTTGATGCTGTCCGTATCGAACGCAAGCACGTTAGGCACAAGCTTCTTCAGATCTTCTACAGCAGCTAGAATATCCTCTTCGCTGTTGGAGCTGTTAGACTTGCCTGCTTTCTTCAGCGCCATACCGATGATTTCACGGTTGTCGTCTAGAAGCAGCACTTTACCTTTATATTTTTCATCCCACAGATCAGCCCAGCTGTCGATCTCTTCCTTCACGTACTTCGTGTTGTACGCAATGCCGGTAACGCCTGATGTGTAAGTAATGGAGTATTTATTGCCTGGATCATATGCAGGGTCCTTAAACGTGTCTGCAACGTATTGGAAATTCGGAATATTGTTCATATTAAGCGGCTCAAGAAGATCCTGCTTAATCATACTAGAAACCATATAATCCGAAGGTTGGATTAGATCATAATCCGAACCGCCAGCCTTAATCTTAGCCAGCAACTCTTCATTGTTAGCAAAATAAGAATAGTTAACCTTGACGTTATACTCCTCTTCGAACTTCTTAATCATGTCCGGATCGAAGTTGTCAACCCAACTATACAAATTCAGTGTTTCTTTCTTCTCACCGCAACCCGTAAGCGCAGTAAGTGCCAACAATCCGGCCAATACGACCGCAAACCATTTTTTGTTCAATTTACTACCCCTCTCCTAGAAAAAATAAAGTATTAGAATGGCAGCACGGAGCTGCGCTTATTCCCCTGACCGCGGTTTAGAAGCCACTGTGCCAGAAGAATCAGCAATATGCTGACAAAAATCATAATGGTACACAGCGCATTGATCTCAGGCGAGATCCCCCGCTTCACTGAGCTGTAAATATAGATCGGCAGAGTCGTCGAATTCGGACCTGCTACGAAGAAGCTGATGATGAAATCATCAATGGAGAGCGTGAACGCAATCAACGCTCCAGCCGCAATGCCCGGCCAGATTGACGGCAGCGTGACATACCGGAACGTCTGCCAAGCTGTCGCTCCGAGATCACTGGCCGCCTCTTCCAATTGCTTACCCATATTTTCCAATCTTGAAGATACGATAACATATACGAATGAAGTGCTGAACGTAACATGCGCAATCATAACCGTCAGCTTACCCAGCGGGACATGAAGCTGGCTGAACAGGATCAGCAGCGACAAGCCCATAATGATCTCAGGTACAACAATTGGCAGATACATCAGACCGCCGAAGCTGACTCGCGCTTTGCTGTTCATATTGCGCAGCGCTAATGCTGCCAACGTACCAAGCACTGTCGAAATAATAGTTGAAGTGAATCCGATGCTCAAGCTGTTACTGAGCGCTTCCAGCACATTGTCATTCTGGAACAACGAGCCGTACCAGTGCCAAGTGAAGCCTTCCCAGTCCGTGCTCATTCTCGAATCATTAAATGAGAAGATAATGACCAGCAGAATGGGCACATAGATAAAGGCGAGCATCAGGTACGAGTGAATGGATAACAGCGGATTCTTCCGTTTAGATGCTGTCTTCATGACCTCGCCTCCTTAGATGCTTCGTACTTAGAACGCATGGCGCGGTTGAATAATCCTATAATGATAAGCGAACTGATAACAAAGATGATCGACAACGCAGAACCAAAGGGCCAGTCTCGTGCGCCTAGGAACTGATTCTGAATAACATTGCTGATCATCTGTGACTTTGCGCCGCCGAGAATATCGGTGACAACAAACATCCCGGTCGTCGTAACGAACACGAGTACCGAGCCAGTCATAATACCAGACTTCGTCTGAGGAAGCGTGATGTGCCAGAAGGAGCGCCAGCTTGACGCGCCCAGGTCGCTTGCCGCTTCCAGCAGGCGACGATCCATCTGCTCCAAGGCAACATAGATCGGCAGCACCATATATGGAATGAAGGTGTACACCATACCAAGCAGTACAGCGCCCTTCGTATAGAGCAATTGCAGCGGTTCATCGATAATTCCTAAGCTCATCAATCCGGAATTCAGGAATCCTTGTGTCCGCAGAATCATAACCCAAGCATACGTACGGACGAGGAAATTGATCCAGAATGGGATCGTTATGCCGATGAGCCAAAATTTCTGAGCCTTAGGACCGACTGTAGTAATGTAATACGCCAGCGGATAACTGATCAATAAGCACACAACTGTCGTTACTATAGACAACACGATCGTATCCCAGAAAATACCGAGATACAGCGGATCAAAGAATCGCGCATAATTGTCAAGTGTAAAGTTCCACACGATGTTTCCTAGGTTGTCACGCTGCATGAAGGAGATGACAAACACCGCAATCATCGGGATGACTAGGAAGAAACCAAACCACAACAGGACAGGTGAGGCAATACCTAATGTGCGCTTCTTCATGACCCGATCGTCACCTCATCCTGTGGATCCCAAGTCAGTCTAACTTGCTGGCCGATCGCCCATTCCCGCGTATCTGTAAAGTCCAGTACGCTCGTAACACTGACTTGCTCTTGATCTAGATGAACTATTAATTTATGAATATTGCCGAGATAAACGATATCTTGAATCGTACCGCGTCTTGGAGCATCTTCGATATCCGTTAATACGCGTACACGCTCAGGACGAACAGAAAATAGCTTGTCTTCATGGAAGATATTGTTCTCACCGATGAACGTAGCTGCAAACAACGTCTCCGGGCGTTCATAAATAACTTTTGGAGAACCGACCTGTTCAATACGACCGTTATTCATAATAACGATTCGATCGGACATCATCATCGCTTCTTCTTGGTCATGCGTTACATATACGAATGTAATTCCCAAACTGCGCTGAAGCTGCTTCAGCTCTGCCTGCAGATTCTTCCTCAATTGCAAATCAAGTGCGCCAAGCGGCTCGTCAAGGAGCAGTACTTTCGGTTTATTCGCGATGGCGCGAGCAATCGCTACACGCTGCTGTTGACCGCCGGATAATTGATGCGGGTATCGGTTCGCAAACGCTGTAAGCTGCGTCAATCGGATCGCTTCAGCGATGCGTTCTTTCTGTTCAGCGGCCGGAATCTTCTTCATCTTCAGACCAAACTGAATGTTTTCCTGCACAGTCATGTGCGGGAACAATGCATAATGTTGAAACACCAGGTTCAAATTCCGCTTGTTCGGCGGCAATTGGGTAACATCTTCTCCATCGAGCCGAATAATACCCGATGTTGGTTGTTCAAATCCAGCAATCATGCGAAGTATCGTCGTTTTTCCGCATCCGCTCGGTCCGAGCAGCGTTAAAAACTCCCCCTCATCGATTGTCAAAGACAAGGGATGAACAACGGGGTGCCCAGCAAAATGCTTTTCCACATTCTCCAGACCAATCATGTACATCAACCCCTTCCCGTCGTCGGTAGACAACGTCATACAATATCATTAAAAAAAGCCATATCCATTGGTATGGCTTACTCGTCCCAGCATAATTTTTTTGCATATTCAATATACATTGTTTTGCCTGCTCTTACAACTAGTTTTGTGTAAATTCGACATATCCATACATGAATTAGCTAGAATTTCATGTATTTGTAGCATCTAAAGGGTAATTATCCCCTAATTTAAAGCATTTTTGGCTAAAAATAAAAGACTCCCGACGTTGACGCATCAGGAGCCTTCATGCTTATTTCATATATTGGTGCTTAAGTTAGACTATCGCATTAACCTGTTCTTACTTCAATTCGAAATCAATCTGCACCCTCGTCTGCAGCTGCACTTGTCCTGCTTGTGGAGCTGAATCCATCGCCTTAGATTCCGTCTTGGCAGCCAGCATGTCATAGTTCATCTGCACCGGACGATAATCAGAGCTCGTTTCCGTAATGGAGATCACCGCGCCCAGTTGACGTCCTCCAGCCTTCGCAAGCGCCTCCGCCTTCTTCTTCGCATGCTGAACGGCCCGCTCTAATGCTGCAGTCTCAGCACTTGATTGATCTTCCACATCAAAGTTGATGGAGTTAATGCGGTTAGCCCCCGCCTTGGATGCCGCGTCCACCATCTCACCAAGCTTCTTCATGTCGCGATAATTTACCTTGATCATATGCTCGGCGTTATAACTGACAACCTTCGGCTCTTGGTTCTCCTTGTACTGATACTGCGGCTGAACAGTGAATTCCGTCGTCTTGATATCCTTCGAGTTAATGCCGTATGTCTCTGTCAGCACTTTATACACCTTATTGAATGCAGCCGCATTCAACTCCTGTGCCTTGCTTGCCGTTTCAGCATTAGCCATGACGCCCATATGCACATATGCAATATCTGGATCCAGCTCCAAGCTTCCGATCCCATTAACCGAAACTACATTACGCATGCTTTCACCTGCCGCTTCTACTACGCTAGGCTGGCTCCAGCCCAACCCGCCAGTTGCTCCGAATATAAGCGCAACCCCCAGCACTGCCGCCGCTAATGGGCGCTTCCACCCTTTCTTCATGAGAACCCCTCCGATACCGATTCAATTGGAATATTTAACTAATGACTAGACGGGCTTGATTTGGAAAATGTTGCAGGTTAGAGCGTCTTATTTTAATTATTTGCGGCGCTTTCCCTACGTGCGATTACCCCAATCAAAAAATTAGTAAGTTTTGCAGGTTTATACTCAGTCTATGTCGAACTTTTAACGACATTCTCGCATCATCGTTATATGATATAGGATGGCGCTGGTTTATACATAGTTTGTCCTGATTGGCACTTATATGTGCCGTATCCTCGTTTTACTTACCATAGATAGCTCTAAGCTTATAGAAGGGGTTGTTCATTTACATGAGAAAAGAGAAGATAGAGTACCTATCTTTCTACAGGGCGATTGCCATTCTAGCCGTTCTGATGATTCATGCAACGTCACAGGCCGTGGCCAATATGCAGCTTTCCAGCATGTATTACGGGTATGTATTCGCCAACATTTTTTCTAAATTCGCGGTCCCATCCTTTATATTCTTAACCGGATTCGTCCTATTCTACAACTATGCGGATAAAGGCTTGAAACGTTCGAACATCTTATCTTTTTACACCAAGCGCTTAAAGTTCATACTCGTGCCTTACCTTATCGCATCGCTCTGCTACTTCGCTATGATCCAGGTGATGCGTGGCGGTGTTCATTTGAACATAAAGACGATTAGCGCCCTTGTCGAGGACCTGCTTACAGGATCCGCTTATGCGCACTTATATTACATATTTGTTCTCGTACAGTTTTACATACTCTTCCCGCTTCATCTAATGGCTGCTCGTTCTAAGACATTTGTGAAGTACAGCATCGTTATCGGTCTTGCTATTCAATGGGCGTTCATTCTGTTAAATAAATATGAATGGCAGGTGCCACAGAAAGGCAGCATATTCTTGTCTTATGTCAGCTTCTGGATGCTGGGATCCTACATAGGTATCAACTGGGATCGATGCAAAAATTGGCTCCAATCGCTGTTCAACCCAGCCGCTACCAAGGCTCATAAATGGTGGAACGTCGCATTATGGCTCAGCTGGCTCGTTATGGCGCTTGCACATGTTCAAGTGTGGTACTTGTACAACCTTAGAATATGGATGATGAACTCACTGGGATACGAAGCGCTGTTTAACATTCACAGCTTGTTATCATGCCTCATTCTCATTCAGATCAGTTCACTGATCCACCGTCGCGGCAAAGGGGTTTGGACACACCTGCTGAATCATCTGGGCGAAGTATCCTTCGGGGTTTACTTGCTTCATCCTGTGATCCTGCTCGTCTATCGCAAGTTTCCTTGGCATGGGGGATCACCCGTGCTGTATCCGATCTTCGTGATCGGCGGATTTGTCCTAGCGCTAGCAGCCTCCTGGATCATCGTAGGACTCTTGTCGCGCTTCTCGTGGTCATGGATGCTATTCGGCTCCAACGCGAAGCCTGCCGCTTCCAAGAAGGCAGCTAAGGATGAGGATTCTACCGTGGTATCGGGATAATTTATACGAAGGTTCGTGATCGAGAGGGGCAGCGCGCCCCTCTTTTTTTGTGAGTTGGAGCTTATGTGAGCTCCGAGCATGTTAGCGAGGAACACGTTAACGAGGGAGGGGGCGGGGGATCCATAATTCCGGATGGATCGGACCAATCCGCGGATGAGATAACGCGGGTTTTGCCCGTTACAGCGATCGTGTGCGCTCTTGGGAGTGCTGTAACGGGGTTTTTACCGCTTTCGAAGCCAATCTAGCTGACTCGACCCACTCCGCAAATGAGGTAACGCGGTTTTTACCCGTTACAACTCTCGTGTGCACTCTTGGGGGTGCTGTAACGGGGTTTTTACCGCTTTCGGCGCGCTGGCTTTGCTACAAACTCATTCTTCCGACGAGGAAACGGACACAGGAGCCGCTATTTCCAATAAAAACGGAATATTTGAAGTTTACCGGACTCAGAAGCCCTTATTTGCTTCAAAATGGGCGGTTATACGTCGATTGTTCACAAATAGCGGAACCACGGTCCGCAAACATGGAGAAATACCGATTTTTACTGAAAATAAAGGATCTTGTGTCCGCTTGGCAGGCTATTGTTGTATGCTCAACAAAAATTGCAGTAAAGTGTGCCCGAAAAGTCCGATTCCATAAATTTACCTGACTAAAGATATAATCAGCAATCTAAATGTTAGTAGTCATGAAAACCAAATCGCTTTCGCAGCCATTCTGGCCAGCCACACCCTGCGGAAGAGACACCACTAAACTCCCCACCACAACACTCATCGCCACCACTCACAGGAGTGAAGATAACGAGGAAATTACTTACCTGACTGCTCCGCAACGTTATACGTGTAAAATACATCTCTCTCCCCGATCTCGCCAGCGAAGATCAGTTTGCCTTCCTTGAATAGACGGATCGTCAGCTCGCTCGGCTGCTCACCTTGAAGCATCTCACGCATAGTCAAGATTGGCGCGTTAGCATCAGTCGTCGAGATGAGCACAATATCGTCGCTGCCATCCGCCAACTGCACTACAGCCGCAGCATAGCCGCTAACCGAATCACGATAAAGTACATTAGAATGCAGCGCGCCGTCAATCCATCCATAAGCTTCAAATGCCCCTTGCTTCAGGTCCGCCTTCATCAGGCGCAACCGCTCTCCTGCCGTTCCTTCCTGCTTCATCATAAACCAGAGAACTTCCCCTTGATCGGACGTATCATAGAGCAGCTGTGCGAATTCCTTGTTCCTCCAGCCCTCGTCAACAGGAACAGCGTTAAAAGCTAGCACTAACCCAACCTCATTCCCGTCCTCATCTATATAAATATTCCCATCGTCCCACGGAGACATTGCAATTGATGATATCTCCTCCATCTCATCAATCAGATAACCTCGCTCCGGATCTCGAGATAAAACGAATCGATTGCTCACCACTCGGTAATAGGGATACTGATACGAGTACATCATATCCGCTTCGATCACAGCCCGACCGTTCGTTTCCATCTCGACCTTATGGATTCGATAATCAACTTGACGAGGGGATGTGCCTTTCATATACCCCGGATTGAAACTAAAATACTGATGCGCCAACGCCTCATCCCGGTAGATAAGCGCCTCCGCCATATGCGCCACCGTATCCTGCTGAGTCGGCTTATGGTCACCAAGCGTCAGGTGGACCATCTGACGGCGGTTAGGGTCAGCATACGCTGCTTGGAAGTAGATAATCTCTTGGCCGTCCGCACTCCATGTTACATTTTCCACTGTGAAGTACGGTCGCTGCGGTTCATCCGCATACTGATCAACATCGTCCCACGACCAATCATTACTCACTGGCAAGCTGAAGTTGCTGCTTAGTCTCTGCCGCGTCTGCAGATCGATATCAGCCACCCACAAGTTCTGCATACGTAAGTTCCCCTCTTCGAGCACATACAGAACATATTTACCGTCAGATGAAACTACTGGCTGCGTACCTTCCGTAAACAACGTCGATTGCTGCGATTTCACATCCCAAGCATATATGCTGCCTTCATGCTCATAAAGAATGCTATCCTCACTGCCTTTGTACGCAGGGTGACTGCCCTCTAACAGGAACCGCTCTTCACCAGATGCGACATCAATCTCCCGGATCTCATGAGTAATAGCATCAGCATTAGCACTAACATGAGTACTCGCACTAACAGACTGCCCTCTAACAGCCAACAGCCTGCTGTTGCTTGGAGACCACGCAAGTTCTCCGATATAGTCTCGTGAAGCACCAATCTGCCGCTCTTCTCGCTCAGCAAGATTATATACGTACAATCCCCCAGCCTTCACATAGGCTAACTCCTTACCATTCGGAGATATCGTCAGCGAATCAATATCAACGCCCGGCACGATTAATTCAACATTTAATCCCACCTGCTTATAGATCCCCTTCTGAGGAACTGACACATATAATACATCGCCATCCGCCACAGCAGATGAGGCCGGATCTAGACCAAACTGCTGAATGGTGTCAAATACAGGGGTTACCTTCAGATCCGCCGCAAACACCCGCTGCGTGGCTATCTCACTGCTATTCCACAGCACGACCGCTGCTGTCACGAGTACGAGCATCGCGGCACTCAAGCCATAACGCCACATTCTCGACTGCTTCCATCGGGCTCCAGCCGTCCGCCCCTCCCGAGCTTCACGTGCCTGCAGCATCGCCTCCCCTTGCTCATCACGTTCCATGACCTGTACCCATTCGTTCCTCAGCTCAGCCTTCAGCTTGTCATTGACAGGAATCTTCTGATGCATCTCCCGCAGCTGCTTCTCAATATCCGGATGCTTCTCCATCGCTCACACCTCCCCCACACATTTCTCGATCCAGATTGACAGCTTCCTCCGCACCCGCTGCATACGCGTTCGCAGCCACGAGCCGTCCTTCCCAGTAACTCTGCTAATCTCTTCATAAGATAGATCAAGCATGTACTTCATCTGAACACACTCCCGATCCTCAGGCGCAAGCGCTACCAATGCCTTCTGCAGACACTCATAAACCACACCTGTCTCCGTACATAACTCAGGGATGTGCTCATAACCCGCAGCTTCCGGATCTTGTCCATAAGGAACATCCTTCCTCTGTCGATAATGATCGATGATGCGATTGCGGGCAATCGTGAACAGCCAGGCCCGATCGTACTCAGGAACCGTTCCGCCTTGTTTCCGAGCAGACTCAAACGACTTGCGAAATATATCACTCACGATATCGTCCGTATCCCAGACATCCCCGACTCGAAAGCGCACATAACGATATACGTCATCATAATAATCATCGTACATCTCCAGGAACGATCTCATAGGTTCCCTCCCTCTCCCTTCACCCCATTAAACGATTCATCTTGGAAAATATATCACCGTAAGCCGCACATTTGCGATTAAAGTCCATCTGAGCATAAAGTTACTAAAAACAGCTAAAAGGGAGGCACTCCGGCCTCCCTTTTATATAACCATATATTCCCGATTATAAGGCAAATATCTTCACAAACACCTTCAACGCCTCTTCAGAGCTGACTTTCGTCAGATGTTCTCTAAGCTTGAATCTGGCCACATCCTGAGAGATTCGCTCAATAGCAACCCCTGCTCCCTGCATCCATACCTGTGTCGGCTCATAGGAAGTGCTGCGCCAGCCGTTTATTTCTCCCGCAGCATTGCGCCGTTCCTTCACACCAGATATGACGATATCCATATGCCCCTGCAGCTCCTGAAGCGCCTTATCGAAGTCGCCCTTCTTCTCCTTCGCCTTCAAGCCCGCTGCAGCTCGCAGCGCCCTTGTCTCAATGCCTGGCTCATCAGCGATAATGGCGTACAGCTCTTTCGCTTCCATAGACAGCATGCCGTTCGCATAGCGCTGCTCAATCGTTCCGCTCGGGCTTAGCAGCGCATATACCCAAGGAAGCACCTCGCGCGAGATCAACACCGACTTCTTCTTGATAAACTTGCCGTAGGCGGCATGGCCATCCACTGCGAATCTCACGCGCCAACGCCAAGGATCTTGGTCGGAATCCGTATACCACTGTTCCTTTGGTGTGACGCTCTCCAGTGACGGATAACTCGGAATTAGCGGGGTAAGTGGCAGTATCCCCATCTTCTTAACCACGTCTACAGCTTCATCATAAGTATGGATCAATTGATTCATGACTTGAGCCAACCTCCCAGTGAAATGAACATCAATGTGTAGTATCCAATTCATTGTTGTATTGCTCCACAACCCGTCTCGCCATGTCTCGTATAGCTTCACGCAGCGCCGCAGGCTCTAACACCTCAGCATCCGTTCCTAAGCTGTACATGAAGCGCACGACCCACTCGTACTCCGTGGGTGGCAGCTCGAAGTCCGCCTCCCATACGTCTTCGCCGAGCTGACAGAGCGACTCGCCAATATGCTCGTCCTGCTCGACCCGCAGCATGCCGCGATAGTTCAGCCGTGCGCGTATGTGTATCCGCCCCGGCACGGCGCGCCCTGCGCCGGACGCCGCCTGCCGCCGCTGCTCGTCACGCCAGCGCGCGGCCTCGCTCTTGACGCGGTCCTCATCCGGACCGCTCACACCCTCCACCGCGTCGCACCGATCGACGCGGAACGTGCGTACCTCGCCATGCTCAGGCGAGTACGCCTCGCAGTACCAGAAGCCGTGCGCGCTATGCAGCCGCTCTGGCTGAAGCAGCAGCGACCGTTCGTGCCGCTGCGAACGGTACCGCACGCGCAGCGCGCGCCCCTCGGCTGCCGCCTCCAGCATCTGCATCAGATGCGGAGTGCGGTAGCGGCGCTCGGGTATGGACAGCTCCAGCTTGCTGAGCAGCGGCTCGAGCTGGAGCTGCAGGTCAGGCGACAATCCGTGCCTGACCTTGTCAATGACCGTCCACCGTTCCGTATTGAACGGTGAATCTGCCAGTCGCGTCATGCCATTCAACGCGACAAGCACTGTAAGCGCCTCCGCTTCCGTCAAACCAAGCGGAGGCAGCTTATACCCCTCCATCAGGCGATAGCCGCCTGATGGCCCGCTGACAGCGTACAGCGGGACACCCATCTCGCTCAGCGCCTGCATGTCCCGCATGATCGTGCGCTTCGATACTTCAAGCTTAGCTGCGAGAGAAACCGCTGTCTCCGCGCGCTGCTGGAGCGCCATCACAATTGCCGTCAAGCGATTGCCGCGTTTCATGACTGCACCTCTATCTCCTCGTTATACGTGCAGTATACCATGCTATTGGTGACAGCTTATATGTCACCAACCAATCCGAAATTTGAGGTATATATACATACAAAAAGGCACAAAAAAAAGCTGCCCCGCATATGCGGGGCAACTTCTTTAACACCGAAGTGTTTTAATTACAGTTTAACAACGTTCTCAGCTTGTGGGCCGCGGTTGCCTTGTACGATATTGAACTCAACGCGTTGGCCTTCGTCCAAAGTTTTGAATCCGTCGCCAGTGATTGCGGAGAAGTGTACGAATACATCGTTGCCGCCTTCAACTTCGATGAAGCCGAATCCTTTGTCAGCGTTGAACCATTTAACTGTACCTGTTTGCATGTGTGTTACCTCCAAATAATGTTTTACATGTTTGTTCTTATTTCATTAAACAAAATAAAAATTCACATATTGAAAAAGGTTCCATAGCACTAATGATTACCCTTTTCAATATGTGAATCAAGGTTTCATTTAATGTTGAGTTAACCATACCAAATATAATGCTGAAACACAAGAGGAATAATTATATAATCCAAAAAATTGTATAAATCGAATCGATCTTCTATTAGCATATGCTCATATTATTAACAAATTGCTCCCATTTTTATACATCAAATGGAAACAAACCACGAATATCGGACATTCTTATTGTAAAAAGGAACCCTGGGAAGGGTCCCTTTGATCACATCTTCGCGGGCCGAGTGCCTCGTTAGTATGCGGTAAATTAGTTTTCCAATTCTTCCTTGCTGACCAGCGTAACTAAAGCGCTTACAGCCTGTTCTGCGTCCGCACCTTCAGCAGCTATCCCAATTGACGTTCCTGAGCTGATTGCGAGACTCATAATTCCCATAATGCTCTTCGCGTTTACCTTCTTATCTTCCTTCTCCACGAAGATATCCGAGGAATATTTGTTTGCCTCTTGAACGAACAGTGCTGCTGGTCGAGCATGCAGACCTGTCTTCAGACGTACGACAACTTCTTGTTGAGCCATGCGAATCATACCCCCTATATTTAATCCATTATTCATCGGTGATACCATATAATACGTCGGTTAGGTTCATTTTATCACATTATAGCATTATAACCTATTTTAAACTAGCAGAAAAGTATCAGGTGTTCCGAATTCTCTCCGCCAGTTCATCTAGCTTGCGCAGACGATGATTTACACCCGATTTGCTCACTTTTCCTGCGAGCATCTCGCCCACTTCCTTCAGGTTCATATCCGGATGGGCAAGTCGAATCTGCGCCACTTCCCTAAGCTTATCCGGCAGACTGTCCAACCCGAGCTCTTTTTCAATCAGCTTTATATTATCAATCTGTCTAACCGCAGCCCCAATCGTCTTATTGAGGTTAGCCGTTTCGCAGTTTACGATTCGATTCACAGAGTTGCGCATGTCCCGCATGATGCGGACATCTTCGAATTTAAATAGTGCCTGGTGGGCGCCGATAATATTGAGAAACTCAATAATCTTCTCGCCTTCCTTAATATAGAACACAAAGCCTTTCTTGCGTTCGATACAACGCGCGTTGAGATCGAACTCATTCGCGAGGTCGGCAAGCGCCTTGCAGTGCTCCTCATACATCGAGGAGATCTCCAGATGGTAAGAAGACCCTTCGGGGTTGTTAACAGACCCTCCAGCAAGAAATGCTCCACGCAAATAAGCGCGCTTACAGCAATTATTAGCGATCGAGGCTGGTTCTATTCCATCCGTGAACAAAAAACCTTCAGATACGATGTGAAGATCGCTTAATACTTCTTGTACAGAATTAGGTATGCGCACAATATACACATTGTTCTTCTTCAATCGCATCTTCTTCCGTACCAGCAATTCTGTGTGAACTTGAAAATACTTTTTCACCAGTGTATACATACGGCGAGCAATCGCGGCATTCTCCGTCGAAATGTCCAAGATCACTTTGCGGTTCGAGGAGAGCTGCACCGATCCGTTCATCCGCAGAAGCGCAGACAATTCTGCCTTTTCACAGCACGAGTCCGATTCGACCATCGTTAGTTCTTTTTTCGTTTGTGCCGCAAAAGACATGTCCTCACCTCTTTCGTAACATCCAATCCTCTACCAGGTGGTAGATATGATGACTTAATTTATCTGCGTCATGACGCAAGTACGTGCGGAATAGCACCAATGAATCAGCTATAACCTTGTACCCTCGGTTCGTTACCTCTTCAAGATCCAGATGTACCGCTTTAGCGCCCTTTTCCGCATACTTATCTTGTACTTGAGGCGGGATCTCACCATCATTCACAATGACATAGTCAAACAACTGATGGCCTATATGAAGATGTATAGCATCTAGATGGTCCCCAACTGTATAATTATCAGTTTCTCCAGGTTGGGTCATCACATTACATACAAATAGCTTTACCGCATTCGATTGTACTACTGCATCCGCCAGTTCTTTCACCAGCAGAGTTGGAATAATGCTCGTATATAAGCTCCCAGGACCGATCAGAATCGCATCCGCTTCACGCAAAGCCTCGACAGCCTCCGGCAAAGCTTCCACATCATCCGGTTCCATGAATACTCGCTTAATACGCTCCCCGTACTTGGGAATGTTGGATTCCCCAGTTACAATCGTACCGTCAATCATCTCGGCCTTCAACACAACCGCTTGATCAGCAGCCGGCAGCACACGTCCTCTAACCGCTAATACTCGGCTCAATTCGCGTATACCAGAGACGAAATCACCCGTAATGTCGGTCATTGCAGCTAGAATCAAATTGCCTAAGCTGTGGCCCGCCAAGCCCGTGCCGGACTGAAAACGATATTTAAGCATTTCAGAGAGCGAGGGCTCCACGTCAGCGAGCGCCGTCAGCACACTGCGAATGTCACCAGGAGGCGGCATCTGCAATTCACTACGAAGAATGCCTGAGCTACCCCCATCATCTGCAACCGTCACAATTGCGGTAATATCCAGCGGCTTCTCTTTCAAGCCTCGCAGCATCACCGACAATCCGGTTCCGCCTCCCATAACCACGATGCGCGGACGCTCCATATCCTTCATTTTACGTACCATGGGGTCCTCAAATCCTCTCATCAGTGGCGATCTCGCTCCGCATCGCGGTGGCTGACGCGCACATTTTCCGTATCACTTGAGCCTATCATTCGACCGATGTATTCAGCAATAGCAACAGAGCGGTGTTTGCCGCCCGTACATCCAATGCCGATAACCAATTGACTCTTACCTTCTTTATGATACTGCGGTATTAAATAATTGAGCATATCCAATAATTTAGATAAAAATTGCTGAGTCTCCGGCCATTTCATCACATAGTCATATACTTCCGCATCTTGACCTGTTCGCGGTCGCAAGGAGTCGACATAATGCGGATTAGGCAGAAAACGCACATCAAATATAAGGTCTGCGTCGATAGGCACTCCATACTTGAAGCCGAAAGATGTTACATTGATCGACATCAGGTTCTGGTTCGCCTGCATAAACCGAGAAATAATGCGTTCTTTCAATTGCGCGGGCTTCAGGCTGCTCGTATCAATCACTTGGGAGGCCATGCCCTTCAAATCTTCCAACAGCTTGCGTTCCATCTTAATGCCATCCAGCGGCATGCCATCCGGCGTTAGCGGATGACGGCGGCGACTTTCCTTATATCGCTGCACCAATACGCCATCTGTAGCATCCAAGAATAGAATTTCACAGCTAATTGTAAAATGATCTCTAATATAGCTCAACGATTCTGACAAGGCTGTGAAAAACTCACGACCTCGCAGATCAATAACAAGCGCTACTTTGCCAATCTTGCCCTTAGACTGTTCAATAAGCTCAGCAAACTTCGGAATCAGCACAGGCGGAAGATTGTCCACACAGAAGAAGCCTAAGTCTTCTAAGCTCTGGACGGCTATTGTCTTGCCCGCACCAGACATTCCGGTTATGATAACTAACTTGGCTAGGGCAGTGGTTTCCGTCAATTCCATGCTCGTTCGTCCTCTCTTTAGTACGATCCGATTACGAATATAAGAACAATCCTGCAGCGCCTATCATTCCAGCATCATTGCCTAGTTCCGCAGCAACGATAGAAACGCCGCGAGTAACCGGTTCTGGAGTACATTTCATAAATGTTTCGCGAATCTGGTCAAATAAGAAATCTCCCGCTTTCGATACACCGCCGCCAATGATAAAGCGCTCAGGATTCAGCGTAACAGCTACTGCAGTCATCGCTTTACCTAAATAATGAGCCGCGCGGCTTACGATTCGAATCGCAACTTCATCTCCAGCCTTCGCTGCATCAAACACATCTTTCGCCGTGATCGGATGCTCCACGTGTGCCAAAGACGTACGATCTCCGCGTTCAACCGCATCATTAGCCATGCGAATAATTCCTGTCGCTGAAGACACCGTCTCTACACAGCCCATCTTACCGCAGCCGCATTGAATAGCTTCAAGATCAGGAATAACCGAGACATGTCCCAACTCACCTGCGAGTCCGGAGAAGCCTTGCATAATCTTGCCGCCAACAATAATGCCGCCGCCTACGCCCGTTCCAAGCGTATAGCATACGCAATGATCTATCCCTTTGCCTGCACCGCTCCAAGCCTCGCCAAGTGCGGCTACATTCGCATCGTTGTCGATCTTGATCGGCTTCTGAAGGCGCTCTTCTAATATAGAGCGAATTGGAACCTCTTTAAATCCAATATTCGGAGCCAATAAGATGATGCCTTCCTTAACATTTGTAAACCCTGCAACACCGGCGCCTACGCCAACTACCTGATCCCACGAATAGGGCGACTCTTCCACGATATGACGAACATATTTCTCAATGTTATCGATGACCGCATCAGGTCCTTTTGGTACTTCAGTTGGCCCTTCAAAAGTTTGCAGCAATTTACCTTCAGCATTGACCAAACCCACTTTAATTGCTGTACCGCCTAAATCGACACCTACATAGAGTTGCTCAGACATACGTCATCCACCTTTGTGTTCATATTCGTATCCCACTTCTGTTCCCACTATACGTGAACTCCTATGTTAGGTCAAGAGAACGGGTCACTGCCTGATGACCCTAGGAGCCGGAGGAGAGAAGGTGTGTAACAAGGAAAAACGGAGCCTCTCGGCCCCGTATCTCGATCTCATCTATGATGCAATCTGCTAGCTCATTCTAGTGGATTAGTTACCGCTCCAGTCGTGCACCATGCTGCCTTCGAGGAACTTCTCGCAATCCAATGCAGCTTGGCATCCGGAACCTGCAGCTGTGATCGCTTGACGATACTTCATGTCCTGCACATCGCCTGCTGCGAAGATACCTGGAACGCTCGTTACAGTGGAGCCTGCTTGAACGACGACATAGCCTGCATCGTTAAGCTCGACTTTGCCTTTTAAGAAGTCTGTATTCGGCTTATGTCCGATCGCTACGAACAAGCCGTCTGTTTCTATGACTTCTTCTTTACCTGTTTCATTGTTCTTCACGCGCATTCCTGTAACTCCCATACCTGTCGCTTCAACATTAATCGGCGTGCGATTCAGCGCCCACTTAATCTTCTCGTTGCCGCGTGCGCGATCCTGCATGATCTTCGATGCGCGCAGTTCGTCACGACGGTGAACCAATGTCAATTCGCTTGCAAAGCGAGTTAGGAAGTTAGCTTCCTCAAGCGCGGAGTCGCCGCCGCCGACAACAACAATCTTCTTGTTGCGGAAGAAGAATCCGTCGCATGTCGCACAGGCGCTGACACCTTTACCGAGGTTGTCTTGCTCGCCAGGGATGTTCATGTATTTCGCGCTTGCGCCAGTAGCGATG
Organism: Paenibacillus sp. EB106-04-04-XG159; assembly: GCF_058791835.1. Lineage (NCBI taxonomy): Bacteria > Bacillati > Bacillota > Bacilli > Caryophanales > Paenibacillaceae > Paenibacillus > Paenibacillus sp. EB106-04-04-XG159. The sequence continues at coordinate 229,942 of NZ_JBYTDY010000010.1, forward strand.
ATCAGTGTTTCAGTAATAATCTCACCCAAGCCTTCGACTTGAAGCTTGAATGGACGCTCAGATACATCTACGTCTGTAACGAACCCTGTCTTGAAAGTCGTGCCGAAGCGCTCAGCTTGCTTGCGCATGCTGTCCATCAATTCCGGACCCGTAATACCTTCTGGGAATCCCGGGAAGTTCTCTACATCCGTCGTTGTCGTCAATTGACCGCCTGGCTGCGGGCCTTCAATGACTAGCGGATTAAGGTTGGCGCGTGCCAAGTAAATCGCTGCTGTATATCCTGCTGGGCCTGTCCCGATTACTACTGATTTGTAAACTTGTGTTGTCATTTAATATTATTCCCCTTTCCGTCGCACGTATCTATTTATGTGGTTTAGTATTAATAACCTTCAATAGTTAAGTTGAATCCATGGCCTAAATTCAGCTTATGACCACTTCTTGTGACCACTTGATGTACTTATCGGAATATCACTGATTATCATTATACCAGTCTATCTTGGATAAGACACACGGCTTCAATAAGCTTAACATTCTTGCTCACGGTCGCGGCCGACACTTGATATCGCGCTGCAACCTCGTTATAGGTTAGCTCCCGTTGATGCATCTTGGAAGTCACATATTCCACCGCCGCTGCCCAACCGTCTGCTTTCGCCAGCTTCGGCGTGTCAGGGTAACAGCAAGATAAATATTCAAGCCACAGCGTTTCCGCATCATGTACGATATATAGCTCATAGCGGTCATCCATCTGCTTGCGAATGCTGTCAATGACCTGTATCCAACCCATCTGCCATTCCGGAAAATGGTCTCCTACGTAATCCGTCTCCAGCATCTCCATGCCGTTCGGACCCAAGTATTCCAGCGGTCCCTTCTGCTGAAGTCGACGCAGTGCATAATAGCTAAGCTGGCGTACGTATGGATTCTGCTCCGGATCCGTTAGCAGAAAGCGCAGCGCTTCTATAGCTTCCTCATCGCCAATCATCTTCATCGCTTCCAGCGCCTGCAGCCTCGTCGGCAGATCGCCGAATCGAATCGCCCAGAACAGTGATGAGCGGACTAACGGATCGCGCTTCATGCGTGATTGCCAGTCGTTGTCCGGCTCCTCATCGGCTTCATCACGGCCCTGTACTTCCGCCTGCGACTGCATCTGATGTCTGCGACTTGTTTCATCATAAGGCAAACGATAATGATAGCTTGGCTGCGGCTCCATTATCCCATCTGGCCTAGGACGCTGCAGCTGCTCTAAATAATAAGCGGCAATGCCCGATTGCATATCCAATCTTCGGCATATCGCCCACCACGCGGCGGCTTCATCGTAGCGAGACATGTGGCAGGCTGCAACTGCCGCATAATGATAGACACTCGGGTCGCTTGTCGATCCATTGGTCACGATTCGCTTCAAATGACGGTACGCCTCAGCATGTTCACCTAGTATACCCATCGTAGCAGCCAATTTATAGCTATGTTCGCGGTGAAGCGGCTCCATCTTGGCAAGAAGGCTAATTAACTCGGTCACCACATCTTCGTGACCAGCGTTGCGCTCGAACACCGCCAAGTTGCATAGCGCGTGCAAGTTGCCGCCGTCGCGTTCCAGCACGCGATTCAGTGTATCCACTGCATCATCAAATCGCCCCATATAGTAGTAAGCCAACGCTAGATTATTCCCGACGGCAAGATAGTCTGGATCTTCTTCCGTAATTCGCTGCAGGATTTGAACCGCCTCCGTGAATTGCCCTTCCTCCAGTAATCTACGCGCGTGAAGATGATCCTGTTCCCGCTGCGACATCTTGGATGCTTCATCATGAGGAGATTGAACTCGCTCGCTTCGTTCATGCGGTGGTTCAGCTTGAGCATAGGAATCACTGGCGATCGATCCCTCATTCTCTTCAGATGCTGCGGTCTCCTGAACGCCTTCCATCGCAAGTTCTCGTTTTCCCTTTCCTTTAGATGAAGGGTTCCGGGGCAGGCTGCGTGATGCTTCGTATTTTAATTCATAGTGAATCATGTCCATCATGGCTTCTGCTTCTTCTGCGTACAGACCCTTCGGGTCAAGCGACATATACCGCTCCAGCATGACTTTCGCAGTATCGAATCTCCCCATATAAGCCCAGTTGTTGGCCATATAGTAATAACATTCTGTCATGTGAGGGTCCATCTCGGAGACTACATGCTCTAAAATATGATTGGATTGCTCGTATTGTCCGGTTTCTGCCAATACTCCAGCAAAATTGCATTGATGAATCGGATTGCCCGGTTCAATCTCTGCTGCACGTCGAAAATATTGTAAGGCCTTGTCATGCTGAAGGCGCTCCAGTGCTCTCATCGCGCGTTCCGCATAGGCTGCAGCACCTACTGGAAACACGACTACATTATGCGGATGAATGTCGGGTCCGGTTAAGTGCGGCTTGTGTCCTGCCATAGCCAAGGCACCTCCTGATCAGTCTTCGTTATAAACATACCCTTCAGTATACCATAACGATTACGTTGTTTCCCTCATTCATCACATCTGCTATAAGCGCTGCCGTAACACACTTCCAACCACACTGCTCTATCTTCTTCATGCAGAGCCGGTGTTCTTTCTGGCATGTACATCATGCTGCATCCATACGATGTTCTCTTGGATACACAGCAACATGCATATTGAGAGAGATTTTTACTTTATAATAATTCTTATCTTATTATAACTTGCGTCTTCAATTATCGCAATGGTTCGACAAACGTATTCACACCTTTTTCATAAACCTCTCGATCACAGCGCCCGCCATGCACAGCCCCAACACAAAAACGCCTCTTTAGATAAGAGACGTTTCAGCGAATATACTTGTTTACGCTCTTTCAAGAGCGCTATTTCATAGCGGGTATAGGCATGAACAGAAGATTAATCGGCATGTTGCTGCCTGAAGCAAGCACGAAGGTAATCTCCACTTTCTCTGCATCATCGCCTGTTCGGTGCAGTACACCTATCTCATTAGGATTCTTCAATATGCTCTGCTCTGTCGCCTTGACCACTTGCCCATTAACGAGAAATGCACCAGCGTAATGCCCCCCGCGAGCGTTCAAGCCAATCACAGTATGCGGAGCGACCTCCAGCGTCATGTTGTACAGGACACCATTGTTGCCGAAGTTGATCTCATCTATTCCTGAGGTTGAGTCTACTCCATCCAGGTAAGGATCATTGCTGTTATCGGCTACGATCATCCGCTGCTTCTGTTCGCCAAGCAGACCATCAGCAATTATTGTACGGTTCCCATCTAGAAATGTACCTCTTACATGCTTGCCGTCACGATCTAGAATCTTCAGATTAGGCAAAGCTTCTATCGGATTCGTACCAGGTTCTACGACGACAACGGAATATTCCAGCTCTCCATTAGATGACAGATTGGTATGGGAAGTCATCGTCAAGCCCGGTTTCAGAATCTGTGCGCTGATCTCCGGCAGCACCGCTATGGTTTTTCCCGCTGGAACTTTCATCGTTCGCACCTGCTGTGCTGAATTGACAGATTCAAGGAATCTCGTTACAGCTGCCTGACCGCTTGTTGTTACAAGCTGGGTCGGACCTCCCATGCCAAACGCATCCACTTGCAGTTCAACATCTGTGGTCTGGCGGTTCGTCGCTAACAGGTACACCTTCAGATCCCGCCTGGATCGATTCTGATTATGAATATTCATTCTGAGCGGACCAGAAGCTACTTCCCTATAGGAAATTCCCTCATCTCCTTGCAAGAGCTCAGGGCTGTTGGCGCGCACCATCTTCAACTGTTCCGGAATAAAGAAGTAAGGCACTTGCTTATAGTCGAGCACTTCTCCACCTGAAATCGTATATTTTCCGCCAACTGGAGTATAGATCAAGCCATGCTCTTCGGGAGTATACAATCTCTCGCTCGTAACAGTCACAGACTTCGTGACAGAACTCGTCAAGCCCTTGCTGTTTTGGACTTCCAGCGTTATTTCATGCTCACCTTCTTCAAAAAATGCCGCTTCGTTCCCCGTCCATGTTCTACGTACAATATCCAATTCGTTGTCATAGCTGTGGTCGTAATAGTTAATGTTCTCGCCTTGCTTATAGACCGTCTTATCTGTCGAGAAATCAGCGATCGGCGGTTCATACTCTTTAACCCAGGTATCCCAGCTTAGAGTCAGTTGCTTCCCATTAACAGCAAGGGAGCTCCCCGTTATTTGAGCCCATGTCTTCAGAGGAACCATCAAGCTGCCATTTTGAGTATAGAGAACGCCTGAAGAGGTGTGCAGTTGTCCATCTATTATGATCTGAGTCGTATTGATAGCGAAGCGGAGCGAAGTCCCCTCCTTGCTGGCGATCACTTCGTGCTTAACCGAATCGACGGACAGCGTGTAGCCGTACATAGGGGCGATACTCGCTAGAGGAACATAAGTCTTATATTCTTTCTCCGTAATTGGCTGTTTCGCTGTTACCTTCTGACCGTTAAGTGTCATCACACTACTGTCAGGCGTTAATATTAATTCGTTAGTCATGACGTAATCGGCGTGTGCGATAGGGTTCATACCAAGGAGCTGTGCGGCAAGCAGCGTGCTGACTGCTAGACTGATCATTCGTTTAGTGGTGTGTAATTTCATGATTGCTTCTCCCTTTCATGTTGCAAACATATGGATATGAAAATAGTTATAATGGTATGAACGCCCCCTGTTGGAAAAAGTTTCTCAATTATACAAATTTATTTTATATGACGGATTGTCAAGCTAAGCGCGACAGTTCGTCCATGAATGCTTCGTGAGCAGATTTCCAGCCAAGACATTTACGA